>NZ_JAPFCE010000004.1:0-186220 GCF_026240895.1 Pseudomonas sp. DCB_AW | reverse complement strand
AATCACTCAGTGTGTACGCAGCCTGGTGCACGGGGGCTATTCAGTCCCGTTTATCTTATTCAGCAATTCACCAACGGTCCCAAGTTTGGACAGTTCGCTAATGGAAATTTCGAGCTCGTTGAACTCTCTAAGCAGGGCTCTGATCCAGCGGTTACCATCTCCGTTAATGTCCAAGAGCGATGTGGTCTCGTCGATTTCGTCTGTATAGTCTAGCTGATTGTCTAAGAATTGTTTGAATGCCTCAAGTGTTGTTTTTTCTGTGCTCATTGTTGTGTCCTCATGTTGGTTTAAATGCATAACCTGCTTACGGCTCGGGGCCGTTGAGCGTGATGGGTTCTTAATTGACTGGTGCGTCTGTTATGGGGAAGGTGTAGCTTTCGTCATAGACCTCGCTTTTTAATGTGAACGTATTATTTTTTTTGTCGATATTGATCAGGGTGCCACGGTTGTAATAGACGTTACCGTTCCCTGTCCATCGGGTGATTCTGATTTCCTTGTTCATATTTTTTTCCAGGTATGCAATCTTCTTGGTGATCAGGTCAGCCTCTTGATCTTTTTTAAGCCTGTCAGCGTCTTCGGCTGCCTTGCGGGCGGCGGCGGCTTTCTTCGCTGCGGCTTTCGCATCGTCGGCCGCGCTTTTGGCTTTATTCGCCGCTTTTTCTGCGTCATCCGCTGTTGTTGCGTTGTCGGCCTTTTCTCTGGCAGCCTTGGCTTTGCTGGCTGCGGTTTGGGCTTCGGTTACCGCCGTATTGGCCGTCGTCAGTTGATCTGCAGCTTCGGTGGCTTTGAGTGCATCGGCGTTGGCGTCGTCCTGCGCGGCCTGACTCCACGCAGCAGCCTCCAGATCAGCCGTCATGGCCTCGGCCAAGGCGCTAGCTCGGCGCTGGATTTCAAGACCCTGCGCAGCCAGGCTTGGATCGACTGCGTCATCGCTCGCCTTTTGTCCGTTGTCAGTTGTTCCAGGTGGATTCTCAGTCGTTCCAGATGGATTTTTAGTCGTTCCCGATGGATTCTTAGTCGGCGCGGGGGTGTCGACGACATTAACACCGGTTTTCTGCAGTAAAGTTTTTACATGCTTACGAAAGTCGGCCGAGCCGTCCAGCGCTGAGTAGATGATATGCACACTAATATCCTCGAGCGTACAAGTGTCATCCACAAATAAACTGGAATTGTTTTTTGCGCCACGCGGAAATTCGAGCCTCCAGCTGGAAAGCAATCCTGTACCTTCGAATGGCTGGTAGCGAGACTTATCGGGGATCGAGGGTTGCAGGTCATAGTTGGGAAAGGTCTCTTTAGGTGACCAGATGGCAATCTTCTGGTTGGGGTTCAGGTTTAGCAGTACGTTATTTAGGCTGCCACCTTCGACGCCGTAAAGGTAGTTCGCGCCGTCGGAATCATCCTTTAGCAACACCCTGTTAGCGGTCTGATAGAGCATGCCCGAGGGAGAAGTAGGTTTAGTCTTCGGACTGTATGTGAACGTGAGAAAGATGCGCTCGATCCTGCGCATGTAATGGCCGGGGAAGTGCTTATCGAAGTGGTGGGGGGCAAGGCTGAACTGAATCGGGATTTCTTTAAGCAGTTGCTGATGCAGTTGTTCTTTGGTAAGCCCAAGGTCATTGACAAGGGAGAGCTCTGCACGAATGTCCAGTGGCCGATGGTTTTCGCGGATGGCCGACAGGTCCATCAGCATCAGGTCCCGCGCCAGGGCCTCGCCGGCTAGCATGCCGCGCCAGTTATCCAGCCAGGCGCCAGGTTTGATCCAGGTGCTCGTGAAATCACCCAGCTCATACTGCAGGCAAGACTCGGCCATCAGGCACAGTGACAGCGTGGCATCGTAGGCGGTGGCGTAAATCTGCGAGAGCCGGCCGATCAGCCACAGGTAGGTGGTGCGGCTGGGGAACACCGAGGTCATCACCTCATACTCGGCCTGGTGAGCTGCGCGGGTAGCGTGGGCTTCTTGCAGGGCGATGCGAGCGGCCTTGAGCTGCACGTCCCTTTCGCGCAGTTGTTTGTCGAGAACGGTGAGTTCGAGGGTGGCTTGCCCGGCTTCGTACTGCCATTGTTTGGCACGGAGTTGGAATTCAGCCCTCTTGTCGAAGGTGTTAGCCTTCGTTTCCAGTAGTTCTGATACTGATTCGATGAGGTTGGCGACCGCCTCGGGTGCCTCTTCAGGTGACCAACCACCCACTGCAGTCCCACCGATAGTGGGTATAAAAGACATAGCGGAAGTAAGGTAATAGAACGGAGCTGCGGCTATGCGGGTGTTATATGAATCGGTCCAATGCGAGAGCGCAGACTCCTCCAAGCTTTTAACCCCGACGTCGTTCAGTTCCTGGTAGTAATCCAAACGTTGCTGCACCATCGCTTTGCTGGTGATTAACGTCTCGCGCTCGCGCTTGGCTAACTCCAGCGCCTGTTGCTGAAGCTGGTAAGGGAAGTCCAGCAGTTTGATCAGGTTGCGCTTGCTGAGCAATTCAAGCTGCTGGGTGGCTTCGGTCTGGTAATAGCCCAGCAGCGTCTGCCCCATGCCGATCAGCTGTTCCACGGCCTCCCGGGCGAATGTGCGCGCCTGGTCATAACGGCAAGGTGGCACCTGCGGAGGCTTGAGCTTGGCTACCTGACCCTCTCTGGCGCTGGTGTGCCCCTGGGCGAGGCGTTCCAGGAAGTCGGGGTCGAGCATGATCGGCACGGGCTTGCCGTCCAGGCTCAGGCCGTGGCGCAGGTTGAACAGGCGGTTGCGCAGCAGGTTGCGTAGTTCGACCAGTTTGTTGTTCAGCGGCGGGGTGAACTGGTCCGGGGTGGCTTGTGCCAGCGTCGGCGCATCGGCCGGGGCGCTCGACAGGTGCTCGGGCAACAGGCCGATCAGGCGCAGGGCCTTGTCGTAGCATTGCGCGGCGGCCTCCAGCGTGGCCAGGGTGAGCTGGCGGTACAGTTCGTCACCCTCGCGTTGCCAGTTTTCCACCACGAACAGGTGAAGCGCTTTGCGGTAGCGCTCGGGCTCGGCATAGGCGATCAGGTCGGGATCGTCGGTTTCCGCTATTTGTCGATAGGCGCCATGGTCATCTCGGATCGGCTTGCTCAACCAGTACTGCGGGGTGTCCTGGTCTGTTCTCCAGGTACGGTAGGGGTCGAACAAGTGGCCGGTGCACCACTGCCAGGCACCCCGGTAGTCGCGGTTTTGCCGCAGCAGCCAGGCAATCAGCAGCGGGGCATGGAAGAACAATTCCCAGAAATACATGCCGTTGGCACCGCGGAAGTCGACGGTACTGCTGGTGCCGCCAGGTTCCAGGCGCGGTTCGGGCAGGTGCTGGGTCGGCCAGGACAACACCTGCGTGACCGACTGCGTGGCCTCAGCGACCAGGCGCTTGCCGAACAGGGTGTTCAGGCGCAGGTAATCGACCGATAGGGCGTTATCGGGGTCCGCTTGATTGACTTCGGACAAATCCAGGTAGAGGGCCTGCTCGGCATTGCGCCTGATGTGTACGCTATCCACGGCATCATCGGCGTCGTCCACGACATTGTAAGTCAGGGTCGTTTTCAAACGGTTAGCAAGATAGTAGAGCTCAAAGTCAAATGAATAGCTTGAGATGGCCCGATCACGGCTGATGGGGAGCTGAAAAGCAATCGTGCTCTGGCCATCGAGGGGGACTTCATCGGTGAAGACCGGTGGATGCTCGGGGCCGAAACGGAGCAGGATGCGAACACAGGCCTCAGGGTGAAAGTGCCGAAGGCGAATGAGCGAGTTCAGAAGCTGCAGCAGGGACGGGTCAAGGGGCGTGTGTACTTCAGCCAGGATGGCGGACTTTTCCATTGCGATGTACGTGCTGACAGCATCGAGCTGGCCTGCGTGCTGCGCACGAGTGATGGCCGCATGGACCGAAATCCTGCCAGCAGAGCGCTTCGAAACATCTTTGGGCGGCTCCTCTGAATCAGGGTTTGAAGTGTAACGGACACTCAAAATGGAGCGCTTTATTCTGTCTAGGTTGTCCAAGTGAGGGGGGCTAGTTAAGGCAGATTCTAGGTCTGTTAAACTGTATTCTTTGAGAATGTTTAAGTCTGCGATAGATAAAGGTTGTTGGAGGGTGGCTAGGGTTTCGGCTGTTGGTGAAACTGTGGCTGTAAGCGTTGCGGGGGTTGGGGTTATATTGATGAGTTGAAGTTTGGCGCTGGTCTGGTGTGAAAGGTCGTATGAAGTTTTTAGGGTTATCGGTAAGTTGAGAGTGTTGTAAGTGTTAGGTCTTGGGCAATGGAAAGTAATCTCGCCGCTTGTGTGATTTCTCAGTGCGGGGCTGTTGTAAGAATCGGAGGCGCTGTCAAATACAGTTATGGATGTACTGTTACCACTTAGCTCGGCACTCTCAATGGTGATCTCAACTCCCGTGATGGCTGAGTTTGTTATGATTGTTTCGGTTTTGTGTATGGAGTAATGTATGAAGAAGGGCCCACCCTTAAAGCCGGAGGAGCCAAAGTGCACGAGCTCTAGGATTTTAATTGTGCCAACGGTCTCCAGTGCATCATTGAATAAAGTGATTTCTGGATACTGGTATACCCCGAGGTATTGGGGATTTATTGATGTTTCAATTGTGTGTTTTTTTTCGTGTATCTGGGTTTTTTTATTAGGTTTGAGCTCGTCGATAGAGATAGAGGGGGCGTGCCTAATTGGCCCCAAAGAGGATTCCCATGTTGGCTTGCTTTTTTGGTCCTCTACGATTTGGCGAGGCCCAATATAGGGATGCTGCACCGTGCGCGGGTCACGGAAAAGAGCTATCCAGTTTTTTACCAGCGTTTTCTCATTGGTTCTGTCGTTCGAGTTGGCCTTATCCAATGTCTTGGTGTCGAGCAGTAGGAGGTCCTTGCCAATAAGGAAATACTCGTTGTCACGCTCCCAGGTGCTGGTATTGACGTTGCCCTTCGAATCCTTGACCTTCTCCACATCGAACAACATCACCATCAACCACGGGTCATTTTCGCGCCCCCCCAGTTGATTCACCATCACCATCAAACCCGCCTGGAACTTCTTGGTCTTCAAGAATTTGTTCTGAGTGCCTTTTTTATCTTTACCTTCATCAAAATGTCCTGCCGCATCATGCCCATCCAGCTGCATCAACACATTGGCCGGGCTCCAGTTCCCGTCAATCTGCTGGTAGGCGAAGCACACCCTCAGCGCATGGTACTCGCTCGTTTTGTCCGGTCCCATGGGAATTGCCGCGATGTCCCGCTCGACCCACACCACATACCGGCGACCGGCGATGATGACCGGACGGATCAGGTCGACTTCCGTGCGTTCGTCATCTGCTTTTTTTTCCAGCTCCAGAAGTTCCTCTGCAAGTGTCTCAGCGGTTTTCTCTTTAGTTGGAGACTCCTTCCTCTTTTCCTTGATTTTATTTTTGATATCCTTGTCCACCGGCAATGGCCCCTTGACCATCTCGCCACTCATTGCCAGCGTGAACTCCTCCCACTCCCCCCAGGCCATCATGCTCGGTGCGTTGTCGGCGTCGCGTTGTTTCATGTCCAGCGTGCGCCAGTAGTATTCGGGTGGCTCGACATTGCTCTTGCCGATGAAGTGGTAAGTATCGCTCAGAGGATCAGTACCGCTGGCGTACGCCGAAAGCGGCTGGATATTGCTGACGTGCTCGAAGGTACTCAGGTAGCCGAGCAGGGCAGTCTGGATTTCGTCCGGTGTGCACTTGCCCTGGGCCAGCTGGGTTTCAAGCTCGGCGAAGGCGCTGCTCGTGCGCGTGCGGCGCGAGGGATCGATGAAGTTCTGCGGTTCGTTCTGGGCATCTTTGCGCAGCTTCCAGCGCTCGAAGCTGCAAGAGAAATCATCCCACTCGTCGCGCATGGCCTGGGGGATTGCCTTATCGCCATAGCCGTCCTCCAGGCGTGAGTGGATCTGCTGCAGGTAGCGCTGCAGGCTGGCGATGGCCGAGAGCACCCGGGTGGTCAGAGGTTCGTGAGAGACCTGCAGGTCTATCAGCAGGTAATCGGCCAGGGCTTCAGGGCTTTTGATCCGCTTCAGGTCCTTGTGCGGGGCGGCCCAGTGCACCAGCATCCATTGCATCAGTGCATCGCGCCAGGCCAGCTTGAGCTGGGCATCCAATGTCTGGCATTGCTGGCTGGAGCAGCTTTGGCGTAGCGCGATGGCCGCTTGTTCGAAGGCGTTGTCATCGGTCGACGCGGTGAGTGCGCCGATGACCAGCAAGCCATCCACCGACAGGCCTTGCCGGCTTGTCAGCTGTGTCAGTTGCAGTACCCGGGCTAAGGCGTGCAGCGTGGTAGGCAGAGGGATGCCGAGCTTGGCCAGGCCACCCTGGTCGTGCCCTAGCAGTGCTTCCAGGTCGGCCCAGGCCTTGGCCTTGCCTGGGGCGTCGAGCGGGGTTCGCACCTGCTTGAGGTAACGCAACAAGTCCGGCTCGTGCTTGTCGGTAGCCAGCCCGCCCAGCAGTGTCGTGTAGCCACCAAGCTGGTGCAGGGTGGTGAGGTCGAGCGGGCGAGGGATGGCGCCGAGGTTGAAGTGGTGCGGCATGATCTGGTCAAGGGCGGCATGCCCGATGCCGAACAGGCTGACCGCGCGGCTGTAGCGCTGCAACGTCAACCACTGCGCCCGGTCGTCTGCGGTAAAACACTCGAGCGGTTGGCGTTTGCCTTTTGACTTCTGCACTTCTTGGTGAACGGCATCGATGCGGTTTACCAATACCTCTTCATCGACTGCGACCCAGTGCAGCAGTGGCAGCAGGTGCTCCTTGCTTGGCAGGCCTAGCGCGGTGCTCAGCTCCTGGCGCAGGTCGGGCTTGCCAGAGGCTGGTTTCGCCTTGGACGCGTACAGGCCGAACAAGGTTTTCAACCCAGACTCTTCCAGTGGCCCGTCGTGGAGGAGCACTGCCATGTCCAGAGCGTTGACGTTCTGTTGGGCAAACCACTCCATCGTTGCCATCACCCCGGCGATGGCATCGACAATGTCCGCTTGCGGTTGCGTGGCAACGACGGCGGCGCTGGCGATGCTCGCGATGCTCGCCTTGGTGTCCTGCGGCAGTGCACTTAAACGCAGGGCTAGCGCGTCGACAACCTGCCCGTTGACGGCCAGCGTTAGCGGTAAGTTCAGGGTGGCTGCGACGTGCTCGACAAGCTCGGCCTTGGTGGGCTCATCCAGTTGGTTCAGTTTGTCGGCGAGCACGTCGACGAGATCGGGTAGGGGCAGGTCCGCCAGCAGGTTCAGCCGGTCCGTGACCAGGTTGAAGATTTGCACCTTTTCGGCGTCGTTCAACGCGATCAACTGAGTGAAGTGTGCGTCGACATCCTGCGCTTCGGATGGATCGTCTTCCACGTCCGACGGGTGTGACCACTCGTCTGGCCCCTCTGGCCCCTCTGGCCCGTCTGGTAGTCCCGCGCTGGGCCAGTCTGCGGGTGCATGGGCCCGCAGTTGCTTGACCACCTGGGTGAACAGCTCGGCCTTTTGCGCGTCCTGCAAGGGTTGCGGCTGTGCCCCCAGGCTCGGGCAGCCGGCCAGTTGCTGCTGGTAAACCGGGGACTGCTTCATCAACAGCTTCAGGAGGATCCAGCCGTCCAACTGCGAGGTGCCGAACAGGCGTGTGAGCGTGGCCAGGCGGTAGCAGGCCGACACCACCGCAAGCGAGCGCTGTGGTTTGTCCAGCTCTTGTTCGGCCGTGACGGTGTCGAGGATGGCGCGCAGCACGAGGGGGTCGACTCGCAGCGCCAACCCCAGGCGCTTGACGGTCAAGGCATCCTCACCCGTGGTGGCATTGGGGTCGAACGGCTGGTCATCGAGCACCAGCACATCCGCCAGTTTTTGCCCTTCACTATCGTGCCGGGGCGCGAACACGCTGTCGAAGAACGACAACTGACGCTCGGTGCCATGGCAGGGGATTTCGTGCAGCAGTGCTGCGAATTGCAGCGGCTGTACCTGGTACTTTTGTTGCAGATGGCGGAACAGGCCCAGGGCGCGCAGGGTGCTGACAGTCAGCTGGTATTGGGCAGGGCGTTGGCGTTCGGCGCGCAAGGCCGCGATGACCAGGGCATCGGCCTCGTCGGGGGGCAGGCCAAGTGCACGCTGCAGGCGCAGGATGCGTTGCAGGCGATCGATATGCTGGGTGCTGATCCCAGCGATCGTGATGGTCTTCTTGGCGGTTTTTTTTGCACCGTTTGATGGCGCATCGGCCTTCTGGGTCTCGGCGGCTTCCACCAGATACAGAGGGGCGCCTCCACCGTTGATGAACGCTGCGCCGTAGGCTTTGCTCGAAGCCTCGGCCACCGTTTGGCTGATGACGTAAGGGCTGCGGGTCACCGAGGTGTTATGTTTGCCGAGGGCGCTTACGGCCAGCAGACGACGCAGCTCCCTGCGTGTCAGGCCCAGTGCCTGGGTCAGTTGGTAGGTGGTATCGAGGTTGCCTTTCGGGCTCGTGGCGGGGATGTGGAACTGCGTCTTGTAGAAGTCCTTCGCCGCGCTGGCGGGCTGCAGCAGCAGGGTCCGCAATTGCGGCGAGAAACCGCTGCTCAGCAGCGCGGCGTTGTGCTGGGCGTTAAGCGTTGCAGCATCGAAGCTGAAGGCGGGCATGCCCATGTTCACGCTGTACAGCAGGTCCCACAGGGGCAGCTGCTTCATGGCCAGGGTGGCCTTGATCGCTTCCCAGGCGTTGTGGAAGGGAACATTACCCTTGTACACGCCCTCGGCCACAGCGCTTGGCAAGCCTTTGCGAGCCACCCCCGCATGCCGCTCGAGCACCTCGAGCACGATGTCGATTTTCGCCAGGCTTTTACGGATGTTCCTGTTGTTCAGCTTGAGTTGCAGCAGATCCGGGCGGCGAGTCTGCAGCGTCACCGGCTCGGCAACCTTTGCCTTTTTTTGCAGTTCTTCTATCAGGCCCTTGAGATGGACCAAGTAGGCTGGCCGCTCATTGTCTGCCCATGGCGAGGCTGGGGCGCAGCGTTCCCGGGTATCGGGAAACAGGTTCATGTAGGTGGCGGCGTCCGAGCGCTGGGCGGGGGTATTGTTACTGTCCGCGGTGGTGAGGTCGTTCATATCATGCTCCCTTGCGCTGCGGTCGGCGGCCCAGGCTAGGGCCAGTGATCGAAGCGTATAGGGAGAGCGGAACGTGCACACCTAGCAAAAATGACAGGTGTTGGGTGGGTCGTCAGAGGGGGAATCATTGATAAGCCGGCTGTGTCAGCGAAGCCTTATCGCCTCGTCAAGCGCCTTGGCCAATTCGGCTAGCGTGCGGTAATCGCGATCCAGAACAATACCGTGGCATATCTCCAGCCACATTAACGCGAACTCGCATTTGTCCTTGTCCAGGTACGCAAGACGAGTGCCCGTATCAGGGTCGACCACGCCGGCATTCTGGAAGCAGTCGATTACATGCCGTTCGAACGCGTCTCGTCGCCACTTGGCAAGGATGTCCACAATGATGAGTTCTCCTGTTGGCAGTAAGGAGAACTCATCATCAGCACAACCGGCAGACACCGCTACTGGCAAAAATATCAGTAGCAGTGGTCTACCCTTAAGCCTTCACCGGTGGCTCCTGGCTCGGCGGGTCGCCCACCGTTGGCGGCACGGTTGGCTTGATCGGCAGCTCGTCCGGGTCCTCCTCCGGCACGGGTGGCGGCAAGCTGGGGTCGTCGATGTTCGGATCGGGGGTTTCCGGTGGAATGGGAATGTTCATGGCCTGACCTCGCGTGGGTGAATGAAGAGGTGCTGCAGGCTCTGACTGTCAGGGGCTGCCGTTCGCTCAATTTATTTGAACCCCTACGCCCGCGCCCGGCTCTGAACCCTTACCGCCACCAGCCTAAGGGAGCAAGGTCCGATGTCACGAAACGAGCCCTTCGAAAGCGTGCCCATGGCGAACGATCACCCAGACCAGGCCATCAGCCTGGCCCAGGCGCTGCTGGCGCCGCGTATCGTGATCGAAAGCACGCAACCTGCGCTCGACGGCGGCACGTTCGCCACCAAGGCCATCAGCGGCCAGGCGGTCGCGGTCAGCAGCAAGGTTTACAGCGACGGCCATGACCGCCTCGCTGTGATGCTCAACTGGCGCCAGGCCCACAGCCGACGCTGGCACTGCGTGCCTATGCATTCGCCCGGCAATGACCTGTGGCTGGGCGAGTTCACCCCAACTGAGCTGGGCCCGCACCTGTTCAGCATCGAGGCCTGGATCGACCCGTTCGCCACCTATTGCCACGACCTGGAGAAGAAGTACCACGCTGGCGTCGAGGTCAAGCTGGAGCTTGAGGAAGGCCGTCTTCTGCTGGGCAAAGGCGCAGAGCGCAGCGAGGGCTTCTTGCGTGAACAGATCGAAGCCTTGCAGGCGCGGTTGCCGACACTGCCCGAGGATGACCAGGTGGCGCTGTTGCTGGGCCCCGAAGCCACACGGCTGATGACCGAAGCCGAGCACCGCAGCTACCTTACGCGCAGCAGCGAATTCCCCGTCGACGTCGACCGCCCGGCGGCGCAGTTCGCCAGCTGGTATGAATTGTTCCCGCGCTCGATTACCGACAGCCCTGAGCGCCACGGCACCTTTGACGCGGTGCACGAACGCCTGCCGATGATCCGCGACATGGGCTTTGACGTGCTGTACTTCCCGCCCATTCACCCAATTGGCAAAAAACACCGCAAGGGCCGCAACAATGCCTTGCAGGCAGAGCCCAATGACCCAGGCAGCCCTTACGCCATCGGCAGCCCGGAAGGTGGGCACGACGCCATTCACCCGGAACTGGGCAGCCGCGAAGACTTCCGCCGCCTGGTGGCCGCCGCCGCAGAGCATGGCCTGGAAATCGCCCTGGACTTCGCCATCCAGTGCTCGCAAGACCACCCTTGGCTCAAAGAACACCCCGGCTGGTTCAGCTGGCGCCCCGACGGCACCATCCGCTATGCGGAAAACCCGCCGAAAAAGTACCAGGACATCGTCAACGTCGACTTCTATGCCCCAGAGGCCGTGCCTTCCCTGTGGTTGGCCCTGCGTGACGTGGTGGTTGGCTGGGTCGAGGAGGGCGTGAAGACCTTCCGCGTCGACAACCCGCACACCAAACCGTTGCCATTCTGGCAATGGCTGATAGCCAATGTGCGCAGTCAGCACCCAGACGTGATCTTCCTGGCCGAGGCCTTCACCAAGCCGGCGATGATGGCGCGCTTGGGCAAGGTCGGTTACACCCAGAGCTACACCTATTTCACCTGGCGCAACAGCAAGCAGGAGCTGCGCGAGTTTTACGAAGAACTCAACCAGCCGCCGTGGAGCCTGTGCTACCGGCCCAACTTCTTCGTCAACACGCCAGATATCAACCCGTTTTTCCTGCACACCTCGGGGCGGGCGGGTTTTCTTATTCGCGCGGCCTTGGCGACCATGGGCTCGGGGTTGTGGGGTATGTATTCGGGCTTTGAACTGTGCGAAGCCACGCCGCTGCCCGGCAAAGAGGAATACCTGGACTCGGAGAAGTACGAAATCCGCCCGCGTGATTTCACCCAACCCGGCAACATCATTGCTGAAATCGCCCAGCTCAACCGCATTCGCCGGCAGAACCGCGCCTTGCAGACTCACCTTGGGGTGGCGTTTTTCAATTGCTGGAACGACAACATCCTGTACTTCGCCAAGCGTACGCCCGAGCGCGATAACTTCATTTTGGTGGCGATCAGCCTCGACCCGCACAACGCCCAGGAAGCCAGCTTCGAGCTGCCGCTGTGGGAGTTGGGCCTGGACGACAACGCCGACACTGTTGGCGAAGACCTGATGAACGGCCACCGCTGGACCTGGCATGGCAAGACCCAATGGATGCGCATCGAGCCCTGGCATCAGCCGTTTGGTATCTGGCGTATCGAGAAATCCATTTAGGGGGGGCGCTGCGCGCCCCATTCGCGGGACAAGCCCGCTCCCACACACGCACACGGGCAGTGCAAGCCCTGGGGTTGTGAGCAAGACAGTTTACAAGGTCCACACACATCCTGTGGGAGCGGGCTTGTCCCGCGAATGGGCTGCAACGCAGCCCCACGAAGACTATCCGGTCTTGCAGAATTGAAAGGAGTCACCCATGGCCAAGCGTTCCCGACCAGCAGCCTTCATCGATGACCCGCTGTGGTACAAGGACGCGGTGATTTATCAGCTGCACATCAAGTCGTTCTTCGACGCCAACAACGACGGCATCGGCGATTTCGCAGGCTTGATCAGCAAGCTCGACTACATCGCCGAACTGGGCGTCAACACGCTCTGGCTGCTGCCGTTCTACCCCTCGCCACGGCGCGATGACGGCTACGACATCGCCGAATACAAAGCCGTGCACCCCGACTACGGCAGCATGGCCGATGCGCGGCGCTTCATCGCCGAGGCGCACAAGCGCGGCCTGCGGGTGATCACCGAACTGGTCATCAACCACACCTCCGACCAGCACCCGTGGTTCCAACGTGCCCGCCTGGCAAAGCGGGGCAGCAAGGCGCGCGACTTCTACGTGTGGTCGGATGACGACCAGAAGTACGACGGCACCCGCATCATCTTCCTCGACACCGAGAAGTCCAACTGGACCTGGGACCCAGTCGCCGGCCAGTACTTCTGGCACCGCTTCTATTCGCACCAGCCAGACCTGAACTTCGACAACCCGCAGGTGCTGAAGGCGGTGATCGGGGTGATGCGCTTCTGGCTCGACCTGGGTGTTGACGGCCTGCGCCTGGACGCCATCCCCTACCTGATCGAGCGCGACGGCACCAACAACGAAAACCTCCCCGAGACCCACCGGGTGCTCAAGGCGATCCGTGCCGAGATCGACGCCAACTACCCCGACCGCATGCTGCTGGCCGAAGCCAATCAATGGCCCGAAGACACCCGCCCGTACTTTGGCGAGGGCGATGGCGACGAATGCCACATGGCCTTTCACTTCCCGCTGATGCCGCGCATGTACATGGCCCTGGCCATGGAGGACCGCTTCCCGATCACCGACATCCTGCGCCAAACCCCGGAAATCCCCGCCAACAGCCAGTGGGCGATTTTCCTGCGCAACCACGATGAGCTGACCCTGGAGATGGTCACCGACCGCGAACGCGACTACCTGTGGAACTACTACGCCGAAGACCGCCGCGCCCGCATCAACCTTGGCATTCGCCGCCGCCTGGCGCCGCTGTTGCAACGTGACCGACGGCGCATCGAACTGCTGACCAGCCTGCTGCTGTCGATGCCGGGCACACCGACCTTGTACTACGGTGATGAACTGGGCATGGGCGATAACATCTACCTGGGCGACCGCGACGGCGTGCGCACCCCCATGCAATGGTCGCCGGACCGCAACGGCGGGTTCTCTCGCGCCGACCCGCAGCGCCTGGTGCTGCCACCGATCATGGACCCGCTGTACGGCTACCAGACAGTCAACGTCGAGGCCCAGTCCCACGACCCGCATTCGCTGCTCAACTGGAACCGCCGCCTGCTGGCGGTGCGCAACCAGCAGAAGGCGTTTGGCCGTGGCAGCATCCGCATGCTCACACCGAGCAACCGGCGCATCCTCGCGTACATCCGCGAATACACCGACCAAGAGGGCAACAGCGAAGTGATTCTTTGCGTGGCCAACGTGTCCCGCGCCGCCCAGGCTGCGGAACTCGAGCTGTCGCAATACGCCGATAAAGTACCGGTGGAGATGCTGGGCGGCAGCGCCTTTCCCCCGATCGGCCAACTGCCGTTTTTGCTGACATTGCCGCCCTATGCTTTTTACTGGTTCCTGCTGGCGTCGCACGACCGCATGCCCAGCTGGCATATCCAGGCCACCGAGGGGTTACCCGAATTGACCACACTGGTGCTGCGCAAGCGCCTGGAAGAGCTGCTCGAGGCGCCTTCCAGCGAGATGTTGGAAAGCTCGATCCTGCCGCAATACCTGCCCAAACGGCGCTGGTTCGCCGGCAAGGAAGGGCCGATCGACCAGGTTCGCCTGCGTTATGGCGTGCGTTTCGGCACGGCCACCACGCCGGTATTGCTCGGCGAACTGGAAGTGCTCAGCGATGGCGTCGCCAACCACTACCAACTGCCGTTCGGCCTGTTGCCTGAAGAGCAGATCAACAGCGCCTTGCCCCAGCAGTTGGCATTGTCGCGCGTGCGCCGTGGCCGACAGGTTGGTTTGATCACCGACGCGTTCGTCCTTGAGCCATTCATCCGCGCTGTACTGCGGGCCTGCCAGGAACGCCACCGGCTGCCCTGCGGGAATGGCCTGGGCGAGCTGCGTTTCGAGTGCACCGAACAGCTTGCCAAGCTGGGGCTCACCGAAGAGAGCCCTGTGCGCTACCTCAGCGCCGAGCAGTCCAACAGCTCGGTGGTGGTTGCCGATCGGGTGGTGCTCAAGCTGATTCGCCGGGTCAACCCAGGCATTCATCCAGAACTTGAGATGAGCGCCTACCTGACTGCGGCGGGCTTTACCAATATTTCACCGTTGCTGGGGTGGGTCAGCCGTGTGGACGAGCACGCCACCCCGCACCTGTTGATGATCGCCCAGGGCTACCTGAGCAATCAGGGCGATGCCTGGGCCTGGACCCAGAACACCCTGGAACGGGCCATCCGCGACGAGATGGAACCGACCAGTTCGGCCAGCGAAGCCCACACCGATGCTTTGGCCGAACTCGATGGCTTTGCTGCCTTGTTGGGCCAGCGTCTGGGCGAGATGCACGTGTTGTTGGCAGCGCCAACCGAAGATGCGGCCTTTCAGCCGCGCACAAGCGATGCCCAGGACAGCGAGCGCTGGAGCACCCAGATCACTGCCGAGCTGACCCACGCCCTCGACCTGCTGGCCCAGCACCGCGACAGCCTGGACAGCGACAGCCAGGCGTTGGTCGACGACCTGCAGCAACAGCGCGACGGCCTGACCCAGCACATCGACACCCTCGCCCGCCAGGCCCAAGGCGGCCTGTTGATGCGCGTGCATGGCGACCTGCACCTGGGCCAGGTACTGGTGGTGCAGGGCGATGCTTACCTGATCGATTTTGAGGGCGAACCGGCGCGCCCACTGGAAGAACGCCGGGCTCGTCACAGCCCCTACAAAGATGTCAGCGGCGTGCTGCGATCCTTCGACTATGCTGCTGCGATGATTCTGCGCAACGCCTCTGCGGTGGACCTTTCCGACCCGGCGCGTAAGGCTCGGCAACGGGTTGCCAGGCACTACCTGCACCAATCCCGCCATGCGTTTGTCGAGGCTTATGGCTTGGCTACCGCTGCCATGCCCCACGCCTGGCAACAGGCCGAAGGCGAGCGCGCCGCGCTGGAATTGTTCTGCCTGGAAAAGGCCGCGTACGAAATTACATACGAAGCTGAAAATCGACCGAATTGGCTGGCCGTGCCTTTGCATGGCTTGCATGGACTGATCAGTACCTGGGGAGAGTCATAGATGAATGCAACCACGCGTGATACCGGCGGTCTTCGGCAACGGGACCTCGACGCCCTGGCCCGCGCCGAGCACGCCGATCCATTTGCGGTACTTGGCCCCCATGGCGACGGCGCCGGCGGGCAGTGGGTCCGCGCCTTCCTGCCTAATGCCCTGAATGCGCGCGTGCTGTCGCGCCACGACGGCCGCGTGCTCGCCGAAATGGTGCAGGCCAGCTTGCCTGGGCTGTTTACGGCGCACCTTGATGACGCACAGCCCTACCTGTTGCAAATCGGCTGGGCCGGTGGTGAGCAGGTGACCGAAGACCCGTACAGCTTTGGCCCGCAGTTGGGTGACATGGACCTCTACCTGTTCGCCGAAGGCAACCACCGCGACCTGTCCGGGCGCTTTGGTGCCCAGCCGATGCAGGCCGATGGCATCGACGGCGTGTGTTTCTCGGTGTGGGCACCGAATGCGCGGCGGGTGTCGGTGGTGGGTGACTTCAACAATTGGGATGGCCGCCGCCACCCCATGCGCCTGCGCCACAGTGCCGGGGTGTGGGAGCTCTTCGTGCCGCGGCTTGGCGTGGGTGAAACCTACAAGTTCGAAGTGTTGGGCAAAGAGGGCGTACTGCCGCTGAAAGCCGACCCGCTGGCCCGCGCCACCGAGCTGCCGCCGAGCACCGCGTCAAAGGTCGCAGGTGCGCTCAGCCACCCCTGGCAAGACCACGACTGGATGGCGCAGCGTGCACAACGTCACGCCTACAACGCACCCCTGTCAATCTACGAATTGCATGTCGGCTCGTGGCAGTGCGAGCTGGATGACCTGGGCGAGGTGGCGCGTTACTACAACTGGCGCGAGCTGGCCGAACGCTTGGTGCCCTATGTGCAGGCGCTGGGCTTCACCCACATCGAACTGATGCCGATCATGGAGCACCCGTTCGGCGGCTCCTGGGGCTATCAGCCCCTGTCGATGTTCGCGCCCACCTCGCGCTACGGCAGTGCCGAAGACTTCGCGGCCTTCATCGATGCCTGCCACCAAGGCGGCATCGGCGTGATCCTCGACTGGGTGCCGGCGCATTTCCCAACCGACGAGCACGGCCTGGCACGCTTCGACGGCACGGCCCTGTACGAATACGAAAACCCCCTGGAGGGCTACCACCAGGACTGGAACACGCTGATCTACAACCTTGGGCGCAACGAGGTGCGTGGCTTCATGCTGGCCTCGGCATTGCTCTGGCTCAAGCAGTTCCACATCGACGGCCTGCGTGTTGATGCGGTGGCGTCGATGCTGTACCGCGACTACTCGCGCAAGGCCGGCGAATGGGTGCCTAACCGCCATGGTGGGCGCGAGAACCTGGAGGCCATCGATTTCATCCGCCACCTCAATGGCGTCGCGGCGCACGAAGCCCCTGGCGCGTTGATCATCGCCGAAGAATCCACCGCCTGGCCCGGCGTCAGCCAGCCGATCCAGCAGGGCGGCCTGGGCTTTGCCTACAAGTGGAACATGGGCTGGATGCACGACACCTTGCACTACATCCAGAACGACCCGATTCACCGCACTTATCATCACAACGAGATGAGTTTCGGGCTGATCTATGCCTATTCCGAGCACTTCATTCTGCCGATTTCCCACGATGAGGTGGTGCACGGCAAGCACTCGCTGATCGACAAGATGCCAGGCGACCGCTGGCAGAAGTTCGCCAACCTGCGTGCCTACCTCACGTTCATGTGGGCGCACCCGGGCAAGAAGCTGTTGTTCATGGGCTGCGAGTTTGGCCAGTGGCGCGAGTGGAACCACGACAGCGAGCTGGACTGGTACCTGCTGCAGTACCCTGAGCACAAGGGCGTGCAGCGCCTGGTCGGCGACCTTAACCGCCTGTACCGCGAGGTGCCTGCGCTGCATGAGCAGGACTGCCAGCCCCAGGGCTTCCAGTGGTTGATCGGTGATGACGCGCAAAACAGCGTGTATGCCTGGCTGCGCTGGAGCAGCAATGGCGAGCCGTTGCTGGTGGTGGCCAACTTCACCCCGGTGCCGCGCGAGGGCTACCGCATTGGTGTGCCGTTTGGCGAGCGTTGGGAAGAGCTGCTCAACAGCGATGCCGAACTGTATGCCGGGTCCAACGTGGGTAACCTGGGGGCAGTGGTAAGTGAAGCCGTCACCAGCCATGGGCAGCCGTTGTCGCTGGCGCTCAACCTGCCGCCGCTGGGCGTGTTGATCCTCAAGCCTGCCTGATAGGGTTTGCCTGATACGGCCTCTTCGCGGGTAAACCCGCTCCCACAGGTACTTCACTGCCCTCAGGACCAGTGATATACCTGTGGGAGCGGGTTTACCCGCGAAGAGGGCACCGCCGCATTAAGCCTTCACCACCGCATCCGCACCCCAAGGCTGCCGATCAGCCCATTGAGGTCATTGTCATCCACATCGCTGCTGTAATCCGCACTCACGAACAGCGCCACATTCGGCGTCACCCGGGCCACCAGGCCCAACCCTAATTCCACGGTGGTCGAGTACCGCGAGCTGGAGATCTTGTCGACCTGGTCCAGCTTCACCTCTTCAGCATTGCTGAAGTCATACCAGACGTTGGTGCGTACATAGGGTTCGATGGGCATGCCGCGCACTTCGTAGCGCCCGGACAATTTGGCACCGACCCGGCCGCTCCAGCTGGGCTGGCTGTCGAACGCCTGCAATGTCTCTTCCTGCACGCGGCTGCCGGGGAAAAACTGTTGGTTGATCAACTGAGCCTGTGGCTCGATCACCCAACCGCCGCCCAAGCCGATCGGGAAGCCGCCTTCCAGGGAGAAGGTCATGGCATGGCCGCTGTCGTCCAGGCGCTGGCCGCTTTCGCCACGGCCATTGATGTCGATGCGCGAACCCATGGCCACGGCATCCAGGTGCCAACCCCGTTCATGGGTCATGCTCCAGTACACCCCCAGGCTCTCGCCACTCAGGTTCACCGCATTGCGTTGCTTGTCGCCCAGCAGCGGGCGAATACCGTTGAAGCTGCTTTGCAGGTTGTTGTGGCCGACAAAAATACCCGCGCGGTGCACATTGCCTGCGCCGGTCTCGCGCAGGAACAGGTCTGGGCCGACCAGCAGTTGCTGGCTGGGGGCTTCGAGTTGGTCAGGCGGTTGTGCACCGGTGCGCGTGGCACCGGGGAAAAACTGCGACCACTGGCTGGCGACCAGGTCCGGTGCCGCCTGCCCGTGGCGTTCGGTCATTTTTTCCGAGAACGCGTTCAATGTGCCGAGGCTCACGCCGCTGGCGCTGACCGGGTCGAGCGATAGCTGCGGCATCGCCGGTTGCTGCAGGAAGCTGGGGGAGGTTGGGTCGTCCTGCAGTTCGAATGCGAAAGTTTCCACTGGGGTTGCCAGAAGCAGCGACGTGGAAACCGCGTAGAAAATGCTGTCGAAGCGCAAGGGATTCGAGGTTCTTTTCATGGCGGATCTCCGTTTATTTTTGTGGTACAGCCCAAGGACCTGGCCTGTTGTCACGAGCTGTACGGCAAAAACAGTGGGCGACCCAAACCAGCACGCCTGCTTTCGCAAACGCGCACGAAGGCGCGAGCTAGAGGCCCGGCGCGAGATCTTTACGACTAGATAATGTTCAGCTAAGGAGAGGGAGCGGCTTGCGTCAAGAAAGCGTGAAGGTTGTGTTCATTGCACATGATTTGGTTCAAGTGGCTGATTTGTTGAGTTAAATAGTCGGGTATAGCAAGGTTCGCTATTTGCCGCTGCCTGGCTATGAAGAATGATTGCTACAGCTTGACCTCGACCGACAGCGGCAGATGGTCGGAGAGGTGCGTCCAAGGTTTGTGCCCCAGAATCTGCGGCGCACCGCTTCGCCCAGTTCCGGCAGGATGAAGCGCCGGTTGGAGCCGTGAAACCCTTGTGGGTGTTGACCGTCAGGACCCACAGCCGGTGAACGGCTGGGGCCTGGTCAACAGTGGCGAAACCGGGCCCCTGAGGTTCACTCTTCCTCGTGCTGCAACACCATCAACAGCATCGAGCGCCCCTTCACCTCGAAGGTACTCTCGAACTGCAAGTGCTGCCCCTTGCGCAGCTCTGGCCGATCCGTGTCGACCAGGCAGCTCCAGTAGTCCCCTTCGGGCACCGCCGGCAGCTGGAACGGCACGGTATCGTGGTGGGCATTGACGATCAGCAGCACCGTCGCCTCAGCGCCGGGCCGGGCGATGCCGCTGACCTGTGCACGCCCGTCGATCAGCATGCCCAGGCAGCGGCCATGGGGGTCTTCCCATTGCTCGACGCTCATCTCGCTGCCATCCGGTGCCAGCCAGGTGACATCCTTGACCCCGATCGCCTCGTTGTAATCGCCGACCAAAAAGCGTGAGCGGCGCAGCACCGGGTAGGCCAGGCGCAGCCGGGTCAGGCGCTTGACGAAGGCCAGCAGCGCGGTGCCGTCTTCGTCCAGGTCCCAGTTGACCCAGCCGATCTCGCTGTCCTGGCAATAGGCGTTGTTGTTGCCATGCTGGGTGCGGCTGAATTCGTCGCCAGCGACTATCATCGGCGTGCCCTGGGCGAACAGCAGGGTGGCGAAGAAGTTGCGCATCTGGCGCATGCGCAGGGCGTTGATTTCAGGGTCTTCGGTAGGCCCTTCGGCGCCGCAGTTCCAGGACAGGTTGTTGTCGGTGCCGTCCTGGTTATTCTCGTCGTTGTCCTCGTTGTGCTTGCCGTTGTACGACACCAGGTCGCGCAAGGTGAAGCCATCGTGGGCGGTGACGAAATTGACCGAGGCATAGGGGCGCCGACCACGGTTGTTGAACATGTCCCCTGACGCGGTCATGCGCGAGGCGAAGTCGGCCAACTGGCCTTCGTCACCTTTCCAGAATGCCCGCACGGTGTCGCGGAAGCGGTCGTTCCACTCTGCCCAGCCCGGCGCGAAGTTACCCACCTGATAGCCGCCAGGGCCGCAGTCCCAAGGTTCGGCAATCAGTTTGACCTGGCTCAGCATCGGGTCCTGGCGGCACGCGACGAGGAAGCCGTGGCGTTCGCTGTAGCCGTCGTGGTAGCGGCCGAGGATGGTTGCCAGGTCGAAGCGGAAGCCATCCACATGCATCTCGCCGGCCCAGTAGCGCAGCGAGTCGGTGACCAGCTGCAGCACGCACGGGTGGCTCAGGTCGAGGGTATTGCCGGTGCCGGAGTCGTTGATGTAATAACGCTTGTCGTCGGGCATCAGCCGGTAGTAGGAGGCGTTGTCGATGCCGCGCATGGACAGCGTCGGGCCCCGCTCGTTGCCCTCGGCGGTGTGGTTGTAGACCACATCCAGGATCACCTCCAGCCCGGCGTCATGCAGGTGCGCGACCATCTCCTTGAACTCGGCGATCTTGCCGCTGGCGAGGTAACGGGGGTGCGGTGCGAAGAAGGCGATGCTGTTGTAGCCCCAGTAATTGTTCAGGCCTTTGTCCAGCAGGTGCTGGTCGTTGACGAAGGCATGGATCGGCAGCAGCTCGATACTGGAAACGCCCAGCTCTTTGATGTGCTTGAGCAGCTCGTCGTTGGCCAGGCCAGCGAAGGTGCCGCGCAGTTCTTCCGGCACCGCCGGGTGGCGCATGCTGATGCCGCGGGTGTGGGCTTCGTAGAGGATGGTGCGCTCCCAGGGCACCTGCACACGCTGATCGCGGCCCCAGGTGAAGGCCGGGTCGATGACTTTGCATTTGGGCACGAAGGGCGCGCTGTCGCGTTCATCGAACGACAGGTCACCGTCGGGGTGGCCGATGGTGTAGCCGAACAGTGCCTCGGACCATTTCAGGCTGCCGACCAGTTGTTTGGCGTACGGGTCGATCAGCAGCTTGTTGGGGTTGAAACGGTGGCCGTTCTCGGGCTCGTAAGGGCCGTAGACGCGGTAGCCGTAGACCAGCCCCGGGTGCGCGTCGGGCAGGTAGCCGTGGTAGATCTCGTCGGTGTATTCCGGCAGCTCGATGCGTTCGATTTCCTGCTCGCCGGTGGAGTCGAACAGGCACAGCTCGACCTTGGTGGCGTTGGCCGAGAACAGGGCGAAGTTGACCCCAAGCCCGTCCCAGGTGGCGCCGAGGGGGAAGGGCATGCCTTCGCGAATGCGCGAGGGGGCGACCGAGCGGGTTTTCTTCGGGGTACGGGGGCTCATGGCAGTCCTCGAGTGACCGTGGTGGAAGGGGGCTTTGGTTCTGTGTGGTTCTGTGCTGGCCTCTTCGCGGGCAAGCCCGCTCCCACAGGACCACCACTACACATGAGGCTGTTATGGTCCTGTGGGAGCGGGTTTACCCGCGAAGAGGCCGGTGCAGGTTTAACCGGCAGAGGGCTTTTTCACCGCTCTTGGCTTTTTCGCAGCGGCTGGTTTTACCCCAGGCAACGCGGCCACCTTGGGCTCGGCGGGGGCCTTCGGCTTGGCTGCGGCTTTCTTGCGCGGTGCTGCCTTGGGGGCAAGTGCTTCAGCTTCGGCAAGCTTGCGCGCCATCTCCCAGTGGCGTTCCTCCTCACCCACAGGCTTACCTTCCGATTCCCAGATCTGGTAGGCAAATTCACGGATACGTTTCTCATCGACACTCATCATGACGCTCCTGATGCTCAAGATTGTTGTATCAACACATTGACCGGAAATTCCGACAGTACGGCGCTCAACAGCAGCTCCTTTGTAGGGCTGACCGCAGCACTGGGGAAAAGTCCCGTCGAGTTGGCAGGCGACAAGGCAAACGGCAGTATCAGCCGGGTGTCGTCCCAGTTATGGGCCGGGATCAACGGTGTAGGGGCGCCGCCGAGTAGGCTGCTGGCCAGGCGTGGCGCAATGACAATGGCGCGTTCGTCGTCACCCAGGCGGGCAAACGCCAGCACCTTGTCGGCATGCCGACCCTGCACGGTCAGCGGCAGGTAAGCGCCACGCCGGAACAGCTCGGCATGCGCCTGGCGGCAGTCCAGCACCCGCGCGATCAAGGCCTGCTTGATGCGGCCGTCGCGCCAGTGCGCCAGCAGCTCGGCGGGGGTAGTGGCGTCGTCCAGGGTGCGGCGCCTGAGCGCGTAATCGACGGGGCGGCGGTTGTCCGGGTCGACCAGGCTGAAGTCCCAGTATTCGTTACCCTGGTACAGGTCGGGCACGCCGGGCACGGTCATGCGCAACAGCGTCTGGACCAACCCATTGAGTGCGCCAGGGCAGGCGATGAGCTGGGCGGCATCGGCCACGGACTTGCGCAACTGCTGGTTCTCCTCATCCAGCAGCAGGCCGTCGATGTAGCTGGCGCAGGCGGCCTCGTAGGCCTCGTTCGGGGCATTCCAGCTGCTGCGCAACTTGGCTTCACGCAGGGCCTTTTGTTGCCATTGCCGCAGGCGCTCGGCGTACTGGCGCAGGGCGCCGTCATCGTGCGGGTCCAGGTCCAGCGGCCAACTGCCCAGCAGCGTCTGCAGCAGCATCAGCTCATCGCCAGGGCTGGGGGCCAGGCCGTCGTCCAGTTGCGCCCGCAGCGGCGCCGCCAACTCGCGCCAGTGCTCCACGCGGCTGGCCAGCCACGGGCCGCGTTCGCTGAGCACGGCCAGGCGGGCGCGGGTGTCTTCGCCGCGCTTGTGGTCGTGGGTGGCGGTGGCCAGCAGGCTGTCGGGGAAGTCGCGCAGGCGCCGCTGGGCTTCGTTGTGGAACACTTCGCTGCCTGCGCTGAAACGCTCGGCCTCGAAGCCCACATCGTTGCGCGACAGCAACCGGGCGCTGCGGTAGAACGCCGTGTCTTCCACGGCCTTGGCGGCGCTGGGCGCGGTCAATTGCTGGAAGCGCACACAGGCATGGCGCAAGTGCTTGCGTGGCCGGCCCGGTGGCAGGCGGCGCCAGGGCTGGCCACCGAGCCATTGTTCGAGCTGGTCGAGCAGCGGCCAGTCCGCTTCGCTGAGGTCTTGGCGGGCATTGGCCAAGGCTTGCTGGAAGAAGGCTTCATCTTCTGCAGGGCGGCCGCAGGCGTTGAAGTAGGTGCGGTACACCGGGTAGTGCGCGACCAGCGCCTGCAACGCCCGGCGGATTGCGCCTAGGGTCAGGTCGCGGGTCATCAGGTCGTCGCGGGCCACCTGCAGCAGGGCCTGGGCCACCGATTCGCAGTCACCGGCCAGGCTGGCATTGAGCACCAGGTGGCGTGCCAGGCGCACTTCCTCGGGGAAGTCTGGGCGCTCGCTGACGTTGGCCCACAATTCGGTTAACGGCGCCTCGCCGGCCGGGTCGTGCTGCAACAGCGAGACCTGGTTCATGAACTCGTAGCCGGTGGTGCCGTCGGTATGCCAGTCCTGGTGCAGGTGCTCGTCAGCGCCGAGGATTTTTTCCACGTAGAGGGGGAAGTGTTCCAGCGCCGCGTTCAGCGGCCGCTGCGCCAACAGGCTGTCGACCCGGCGGCGCAGTTTGCGGCAATAGCCGCGGGGGTCGGCCAGGCCGTCGATATGGTCGATGCGCAGGCCATCCACCAGGCCGCGCTCGATCAGCTCGAACAGCTTGGCGTGGGTGGCCTCGAACACCGCTGCGCGCTCGACCCGCAGGCCGCCCAGCTCGTTGATGTCGAAGAAGCGCCGCCAGTTGATGTCGTCGGCGGCAGTGCGCCAGCTGGCCAGGCGATAGGTCTGGCGTTCAAGCAGCAGGTGCAGGCGTTTGAGGCCCGCTTCGCTGCGGCTATCGAACGCGATCAGGGCCGATTCGAGGTCGGCGCCGTCGTTTACCAGGCGTGCCAGCTCAGCCTGCAAGGGCAGGGCATCGTTCAGCGGTTGGGCACTGTCGCTCAGCGCGGTGAAATGCGCAGCCAACGCCTGCAAGGCCGGCTCAGGGCTTTGCGCAAGGATCCAGCCATAGTCGATTGGGCAGATCGGGAAGCGATGGTCGTAATGGGCAACTTCCAGCACGCCGTGCTGCTTGTCGAAGGTCAGCGGGATCTCGCCTTGCTTCAAGGCTGCGCCGTAGTCGCTGCCGAGGAAGGGCAGCAGTAACTGGCCGGCCAGCAGCGGGTCGCTGGAGTGCCACTGAATGTCGAAAAACTCCGCATACGGGCTGCGCCGGCCCCAGGCCAGCAGGCTTTGCCACCAGGGGTTGTCGGCACCGCCCACGGCCATGTGGTTGGACACCGTGTCGAGGATCAGCCCCATGCCGTGCTGGCGCAGGGCAGCGACCAGGCGCTGCAGCGCCGCCTCGCCGCCGAGCTCCGGGTTGACCTGGGTCGGGTCGACCACGTCGTAGCCATGGCGTGAGCCGGCGCGGGCTTTGAGGATCGGCGAGGCATACAGGTGGCTGATGCCCAACTGGGCGAAGTACGGCACCAGCGGCACCGCGTGGTCGAGGGTGAAGTCGCTGTGAAATTGCAGGCGTAAGGTCGCGGTCAGGGGTTTCATCGGTCACGCTCCCAGGCTTGTTCGCGGGCCTGGGCCAGCAGTTCCAGACGCCGTGCGGCATCTTCGTCGTCGAGCAGTTCGCGCACCGGCAGGGCAAAGCGCCGGCGCCAGTTGGGGTGGCCTGCGGTGGTGCCAGGCAGGTTGGGTTGCTCGTCGCAGCCCAGCAGGTCTTCGAGGGGCACCAGCACCAGCGGGGCGCGGGTGTGGCCGACGTAGCGGATGGCGGCGTCGATCACGGCGTCGTTATCGGGTAGCGGGCCGTAGTTGGTCTCCAGGGTACGGCGCAGGCCGTTGTGTTCTTTTTGGCGGTCGTGACGCCACTGCAATTCGGTGGCGGCATCGATCAAGTGCAGGCGATGGAACCAGTCGATGTCGCGGTTTTCCAGCCAGCCGGCCAGCGGCGCCAGGTCATGGGTGCCGGTGGTGGCCAGGGCGCTGTCGGGCCAGTCGAGAATGGGCTTGAAGTGGCCAGGTTGGGTCTGTTCGAAAGGCAGCACGCGCATGCCCAGCACGGCCTTGTCGGCCAGCTGTTCGCGCAGGCCTTCGGGCACGGTGCCGAGGTCTTCGCCGAGGATGACCGCCTGGTGCCGAACCGATTCCAGCGCCAGCAGGCGCAGCAGGTCGTCGAGCGGGTAATTCAGGTAAGCGCCTTCGCTGGGTTTGGCGCCACGCGGGATCAACCACAGCCGGCGCAGGCCCATGACGTGGTCGATGCGCAGGCCACCGGCGTGGGCGAGGTTGGCCCGCAGCATCTCGATGAACGCGCGGTAGCCGTTGCGTTTGAGGCCTTCGGGCGAGAAGGCGCAAATGCCCCAGTCCTGCCCCGAACGGTTGAGAATGTCGGGCGGCGCGCCGACCTTGAGGTTGGCCAGCAACTCGTCCTGGCGGCTCCAGGCCTGGCTGCCGGCGCCGTCGGCACCCACCGCCAAGTCGGCGATCAGGCCGACCGACATGCCATTGCCACGTGCGGCCTCCTGGGCGCGCTGCAGGCTACGTTCGGTCAGCCACTGGCAAAAGGCGTGGAACTCGACCTTGGCCGGGTAGGCGTTGGCGAAGGCCTCGACTTCGGGGTGGTAGGGGTCGTGCCAGGCGCGGGGCCAATTGCGCCAGTCAGCACCCAGGCCATGCTCCACCGCTTGCGCTTGCAACACTTCGAAGCGGCAATGGTGTTCCAGGGCTTGGCCAGCGGCCGTGCGGTAGCTGTCGAAGTCCTTGCGCAGCGGGTGGTCGCCCTGGCTGAAGTCCTGGTACAGGACTTCGAGCAGGCGCAGGCGAGCAGCAGCGGCGCGCGGCCAGTCGACCAGCGGCTGCTGCTCCAGGTCTTCGAGCACCTGTTCCAAGCCGCAGGCTTCGATCGCCATGCGCACGGCGCGCTCGCCGAACAGGGCGGCTGGGCTGGCATAGAGGGTATTGAGCAACAGGCGGCTGGAGGGCGAGTAGGGGCTGTAGTGCTCCTGGTCGATGGCCGACAGCGCGTGAATCGGGCTGATCGCCAAGGCATCGGCGCCGCGCTCGGCGGCGGTGCGCGCCAGTTGTTCCAGTGCCAGGCAGTCGCCATAGCCACCATCGCCAGTGCGCCGCAGGCTGTACAGCTGCACGGCCAGGCCCCAACAGCGTGGGGGCGGTTGGGCCACGCTGTCGGCCAGGCTGTAGCAGCGTGAAGGCGCCACGGCCACGGTGCAGGTGCGGCCGTCGATTTCCAGTGCGTGGTAGCCGAGGGGCAGCTCGGCAGGCAGGCGCCCCTGGTTGTCCAGGGTGAGGGTGCGCTGGCTGTTGTCTTCCAAGGTGCAACGCACGGTGCTGTTGGCGCTGAAGTAGCGGCCCAGCGCCAGGGGTTGGCCAAGCTCGACGGTCAACAAGGGCGGCAGGTGTTCGCTGTCTTCGGCGGCCTCCACGGCGCGCAGGCTGGCTTGGATGGCGTTTTCGTCAGCGGCGGGGTGGCCGAGGCCTTCGAGGACATTGCGCAGTACGTCATCGCTGACTTGCTGCGGCCGGGCATTGGCATCGATCCAGTCGCGGCTAAGACCGACGCGGGCCGCCAAACGGTGCAGGGCGGTTTCGCTCATGGGCGCTCCTGGCCAGGGGAAAGCAGGCTGACCACGCAGCTGTACGCGGCCAGGGACGTATCGGGGTGGCGGGTGTCACTGCTGTCGAACAGCCGGCTTTCGGCGGGCGGCAGCGCGACGGCTTGGGGGCTTGCAGACAGGTTGAGGTCAATGCGCAAGGTGTTGCCGTCGCCCAACTGCCAGCGTGCGGTCAGCGCTTTGTCGCCGTGCACGTCAGCGCCCAGCGCACGGCTGCCCGGCAAGTACGGGATAACGTGGCGGCGGCGCAGGTCGAGCAACTGATGATAGAGGCCATGCCAACCGGCAATGACGTCCTTGTTTTGCGGCCGTGACGAGGCGAAGGTCTGTGCGGCATTGGGGTCGGGGATGCGTTCACGCTGCTCGGGGTCGGCGAAGGCGGCGAAGTGGGCGAATTCGCCCCGCCGGCCTTCGCGCACCGCATCGGCCAATTCGTCATGGAAGTCGGTAAAGAACAGGAAGGGGCTGCAACTGCCATCATCCTCACCCATGAACAACAACGGGATCATCGGCGCCAGCAGCAACAGGCCGGTGGCTGCCCGCAAAGCCTGCGGCGGGCAGAGGCGGGTCAGGCGCTCACCCAGTGCGCGATTGCCGATCTGGTCGTGGTTTTGCAAGAACAGCACGAATGCGCTGGGCTCGAGATGCCCGCTTGGCTCGCCACGCGGTGTGCCATGGCGGTTGGCCTGGCCCTGGAACACGAAGCCTTCCGACAGGCAGCGGGCCAACTGGTCGATGGGGCGCTGTTTGTAGTCGGCGTAGTAGCCTTCGGTCTCTCCGGTGAGCAGCACGTGCAGGGCGTTGTGGCCATCGTCGTTCCACTGGGCATCGAAACCCTGTTCCAGCAAAAAGGCTTGGTTGTGCTCGTTTTCCAGCACCAGCCAGATATGCCGGCCGGGCGCCACGGCAGCACGCACCCGTTGCGCCAGCTCGACCAGAAAGTCCGGCTGGTCGATGGCATGCACCGCATCCAGGCGCAGGCCGTCGCAGCGGTAGTCGCACAGCCACATCAAGGCGTTCTGGATGAAAAACTCACGCACTTCTGCGCGGCGGAAGTCGATCGCCGCGCCCCACGGCGTTTGCCGGTCTTCGCGAAAGAACGGGCTGGCGTACTGGTGCAGGTAATTGCCATCCGGGCCAAAGTGGTTGTAGACCACGTCCACCAACACCATCAACCCTTCGCCGTGCGCCTGGTCGACCAGCGCGCACAGTTGCTGCGGGGTGCCGTAAGTGTTTTGTGGCGCGAACGGCAGCACGCCGTCGTAACCCCAATTGCGTTCGCCTGGGAACTGCCCCAACGGCATCAGCTCGATAGCGCTGATGCCGATTTCGGCCAGGCGCGGCAACTGCCGGGCAACCCCGGTGTAACCGTCCAGCACGCCGACGTGCAATTCCTGGATGACCGCCTCATGCCACGGCCGGCCCTGCCAGGGGTGCTGCCAGGCATAGCTGGCAACATCCACCACCTCACTGGGCCCTTTCACCCCTTCAGGCTGGTAGCGCGAAGCGGGGTCGGCAACCAGCAATGTGCCGTCGACCCGGTAACGATACCGATCACCGGCCTGACACGGGGCAACCCCCGTGTACCAGCCATCATTGTCGGGCAGCAGTGCTACAGCAGGCTGCTGCTCCAGTTCCACGCTCACGCTGCGCGCATCCGGCGCCCAGAGGGCGAAGCGCGCCGACGTGGCGTCCAGCAAGTGTGCGCCATGCCTGTGCATCTTCGGTTCTCCGCTCAGTAATGGCTGACCTGTGCCTGCTTGACCAAGTCCTCGTAAAGGCGGGCGTAGGGTTCCACCGCCTGGCACCAGTTGAACGGCTGGGTCATCGACAGGCAGCGCATGGCGTTGAGCAGGTCTTTCTTGCCGTAGACATAGAAGGCGCGGCTGAGCGCCTCGCGGTAGCTCTCGACGGTCGATTCGTTGAACAGGAAGCCGGTGACACCGCACTCGATGGTATCGGCCAGGCCACCGGTATTACGCGCCACCGGCAGCGAACCAAAGCGCTGCGCGTACATCTGGCTGAGGCCGCATGGCTCATACCGCGAGGGCATCAGCAGGAAATCACTGCCGGCAAACATGCGCCGGGCATCGGTTTCGTTGAAGCCGATGCGCACGCCGATGCGGCCTGGGTGACGCAGCGCCAGTTCGCGCATGGCCTGTTCTTCTTCCGGCTCGCCACGGCCGATAATCGCGATCTGCCCGCCTTGCTCGACGATGTAGTCGGCCACGCCCAGGGTCAGGTCCAGGCCTTTCTGGTAGACCAGGCGCGAGACCACGGCAAACAACGGCCCTTCGGAAGGTTCCAGTTCGAACAACTGGCGCACCGCTTCGGCGTTACGCGCCTTGCCGGCCCAGTCGTTGATGCTGAAGTTGTGTTGCAGGTGTTTGTCGGTGGCCGAATCCCAGCTTTCGTCGATGCCGTTGGGGATGCCACCCAGCAGGCCTTGCTGGGCCTTGGCCGAGAGGAAACCATCCAGGCCGCAGCCAAACTCCGGCGTGGTGATTTCCCGGGCATAGGTAGCGCTGACCGTGGTGATGTGGCTGGAGTAGGCCAGGCCCGCTTTAAGGAACGACAACTTGCCGTAGAACTCCATGCCTTCTTGCTGCATGGCATGCTCGGGGATAGCCAGTTCCGGGCTGCAGCCACGGCTATAGACGCCCTGGTAGGCCAGGTTGTGAATGGTGAACAACGTCGGCGTGTTCAGCCCGCGCCAATGCATGTAGGCCGGGGCCAGGCCGGCGGGCCAGTCGTGGGCGTGCACCACTTCGGGCTTCCAGTGGATCATGCCTTCGCCTGCGGCAATTTCGGCGGCGGCCAAGCCCAGGCGGGCGAAGCGGATGTGGTTATCGGGCCAGTCGCGACCATTGTTGGCACCATAGGGAGTGCCGTCACGCTGGTACAACTCAGGGCAGATCAACACATAGATGACCAGGCCGTCAGCCAGGTCCATGCGCCCGATCTTGCACGGCGGCAGCGCCGCATGGCCGCCCAGTTCGCCGACAATGTGAATCGGGTTGTCGCTTTCCATCACCTGGCGGTAGCCGGGGATCAGTACCCGTACATCATGCAAATGCGCCAAGGCGCGGGGCAGGGCGGCGGAGACATCGCCCAGGCCGCCGGTCTTGACCAGGTCGGCGATCTCCGAGGTGACGAACAGAATCTTGCGTTTGTTCGGGTTGTGCTGGCGCTGGGCGCCGGGTGCCTTGCCTGTCGTGGCGAAATCCGGGGTAAGCGGCTCGCGGTTGTCCGGGTTGAATGAATCTACGTGAGGCTCGACAGCGGCACTGATCATACTTCTCTCCGTCCCTATGCTTGGCCGGGTGCTGGCACCCGTGGTGTTATCTCGTGTTGGTTCTCTCTAATACAAAACTGTGTAGTGCTATCCATGCCCCTGAGTCGTGCGCACAGGCTCAACGCGATCAGCATTCCGGCCGACGGCGATTGGACTGATTGGGGTTGGCGGGCCCTGGCTGGGGAAGCCCCCTTTGCACGTGCCCTACTTAATTCCTGACCCACCGCCGTTTGTGAAAGTTCGACTTTTCTACGTCACTCTTCCTCTGAGCAAATGGCGGGCCGAAAGCTGAGTGTAGGAGAGAAGAAGTAAAAAAGGTGACCCACTGGTCACTTTCGTTATGGCTGATTTAGACGCAAACGTTGGCGAATGTGACTGGATGTGAACAGAGTGGTCGAGGGTGGGGCAGGCGGGGAGGGCGGCGCGTCATCATGGGGCGGGTGCGTGTTTTTTCGCCCTCTAATGGGGCGGGTAAAACACGCACGTTGCAGGTGTCTTGCTAACGCGACCTCAGCGTTGTGGCAACAGTGAGGAATGGTGGTGGCTGATCAGCCAGGCCTGGCCGTCCCAGCGGTAGGTGAAGGTGTAGCGCGCTGGTACCTGCTTGCCGTTGGCGGCAAAGTCGAAGGTGTACAGCCCTGCCAGGGTCATCTTGTTGCAACCAGGGGTCAGGTGAAGCGTGTCCAGCGTGCCACTTGGCCGATCAGCAAGAAAGTGCTGAAAGTAGTCGATTCGCGCGTCGGGGGTCAGCCGAGGCACCTTCGACACCGTGGGCAGCAATACCGCATCGTCGCTGTACAGTTTGGCGACGGCCGCCGCATCGCCAGTCTGCAGGCTGGCATTCCATTGCTCGAACAAGGCGCGGGATTCGGTCTCAGTCAGCGTCTGGCATTGTTGTGGCGGGTTTGTTTGTGGCGTGCTCGCCTGCGCCGGCAGGCAGGCGATGAGCAGGGCGGCAGGGAGCAAATAGGCAACGGGGGACATACGCGTATCCATCGGCGGATGCAGGCTCCGGAGCGGGCCTGCGGCGGATGCTACGGTAAGGAGGGCGTGCCCCCGTCAACGAGTAGAAAGTTCGTCAGCGGCTGACGGATTTTTCGCCAATATTGGCTTGTTCCAGCATTTGGCTGAGTTGCGCGACACGTTGTTGCAGCTGATCGCGTTCTTGCTTCAGGCGGGCCAGTTCATCACGGCGCACTGAGACGTAGAGTGTCTGGATGGGAGTCGCTGGCATCAAAGTACCCATTGCACACCTCGCAATTGGTGGAGACATTTTCAAGCGTAGTCGCTTCATGCGGGGCGCATTCTGAATTCTTTCACCGCCCTTGGGAACTTTTTTGTTTATCGTGGTCTTGCCGTTCGTCGCTGAACCCTTCGGCGGTACGCTGGACTAATCTGAAACGCTGAACTGTAGTCGTCATCTATTTCGCAAGGGGAGCATCGGCTCATGCAACTGGGAATCGTCGGGCTGGGCCGCATGGGCGGCAATATTGCAAGGCGCCTGATGCGCGCCGGCCACCGCACCGTGGTGCACGACCGCAACCGTGACGCTATCGTGGGGCTGGAGGGCGAGGGAGCCCAAGGTGCGCACGACCTCGGTGCACTGGTACAGAAACTCAAGGCACCGCGCGCGGTGTGGGTGATGCTGCCGGCCGGGGAGCCTACCGAGCAGACCATCGCGCAACTGGCCGAACTACTGGAACCGGGCGATGCGATCATCGACGGTGGCAACACTTTCTATAAAGACGACATGCGCCGTGCGGGCGAACTGGCCAAACGTGGCCTGCATTACCTGGACGTCGGTACCTCAGGTGGTGTGTGGGGGCTGGACCGTGGCTACTGCATGATGATCGGTGGCGAAAAGGACGTTTTTGAACGCCTGGAGCCGCTGTTCAAGGCGTTGGCACCCGGCGTCGGCGACATCCCGCGCACCCATGGCCGCGAAGGCGAGCACCAGCGCGCCGAGCATGGCTACATTCACGCAGGCCCGCCCGGCGCCGGTCACTACGTGAAAATGGTCCACAACGGCATCGAATACGGCCTGATGCAGGCCTACGCCGAAGGCTTCGATTTGCTGCGCAGCAAAGGCGGCAACGAGCTGCCGGAAGAACAACGTTTCGACCTCAACGTGGCCGAAATCGCTGAAGTCTGGCGTCGTGGCAGTGTGGTGACCTCGTGGCTGCTCGACCTCACCGCTGACGCCTTGGTGGCCGACCCGCAGTTGGCGCAGTTCAGTGGTTCGGTGTCGGACAGTGGCGAAGGCCGCTGGACCATCGACGCCGCCGTTGAGCAAGCCGTGCCAGTGCCAGTGCTGTCTAGCGCGCTGTTCGCCCGCTTCCGCTCGCGCCAGCAGCAGGGTACTTACGGTGACAAGATCCTCTCGGCCATGCGCCTGGGCTTCGGTGGCCATGTCGAGAAGAAAGGCGAATGACTAAACAGACGATCCCTGCTGCACCGCCTTGTACCTTGTTCCTGTTTGGCGCCAATGGCGACCTGGTCAAGCGCCTGCTGATGCCGGCGCTGTACAACCTTAGCCGCGACGGGTTGCTGGACCGCAACCTGCGCATTGTCGGCGTCGACCACAATGCGGCCACTGCCGAAGCGTTCGCCGACCGCCTGCACGCGTTCATGCTGGAGCGGGACAAGGGCAGTGAGGGGGGCGCCAAGTGCCTGGACGAAAAGCTCTGGGCGCGCCTGGCCAAACAGCTGGACTACCAGACCGGCGACTTCCTGGACCCGGCCACTTACCAGGCCATCGCCAAGCGCATCGACGCGACCCGGCATGGCAACGCGATTTTCTACCTGGCAACATCACCACGCTTCTTCCCCGAAGTGGCCCAACGCCTGGGCCAGGCTGGCTTGCTCGATGAGTCCGGCGGGGGCTTCCGTCGGGTCGTGGTGGAGAAACCTTTCGGGACCGACCTTGCCAGCGCCGAGGCACTCAACGCCTGTTTGCTGAAGGTGATGGGCGAGCGGCAGATCTACCGCATCGATCATTACCTGGGTAAAGAGACGGTGCAGAACATCCTGGTCAGCCGCTTCTCCAACGGCCTGTTCGAGTCGTTCTGGAACAACCACTACATCGATCATGTGCAAATTACCGCCGCCGAGACCGTTGGCGTCGAGACCCGGGGTGCGTTCTATGACAACACCGGGGCCCTGCGCGACATGGTCCCCAACCACTTGTTCCAGTTGCTGGCGATGGTCGCCATGGAGCCGCCGGCCGCCTTTGGCGCCGATGCGGTACGTGGTGAAAAGGCCAAGGTGATCGGTGCCATTCGCCCGTGGTCGACGAAGATGGCGCTGAAGAACTCCGTGCGTGGTCAGTACAGCGCTGGCAAGCAGGGGCGCAAGCGCTTGGCCGGTTACCGTCAGGAGGCCAACGTAGCGGAAAACAGCCAGACCGAAACCTACGTGGCGCTGAAGGTGATGATCGACAACTGGCGCTGGGCCGGCGTGCCGTTCTACCTGCGTACCGGCAAGCGCATGAGCGTACGCGACACCGAGATCGCCATCTGCTTCAAGCCTGCGCCGTATGCGCAGTTTCGCGAGTCGGAGCTGGAACGGCCCAAACCCAACTATCTGAAAATCCAGATCCAGCCCAATGAGGGCATGTGGTTCGACTTGCAGGCCAAGCGCCCAGGGCCGGAGCTGGTGATGGAGAATGTCGAGCTGGGTTTTGCCTACAAAGACTTCTTCAAGATGACCCCGGCGACGGGCTACGAGACGCTGATCTACGACTGCCTGACCGGCGATCAGACGTTGTTCCAGCGCGCCGACAACATCGAGAACGGCTGGCGCGCGGTGCAGCCGTTTCTCGATGCCTGGGCCAAGGAAGGGGAGGTGCATGAATACCCGGCGGGTGAGGATGGGCCCGAGGCAGGCAATGAACTGCTGACCCGGGACAAGCGGGAATGGCACCGCCTGGGGTGACCTGATCAAGCGGTGTTGCCTGTGCCGGCCTCTTCGCGGGCAAGCCCGCTCCCACAGTCTTGAGCACTGTGCAGAACCTGTAGGAGCGGGCTTGCCCGCGAAGAGGCCAGTACAGGCAACAGACCCGGCTCAATTGAAGGAGATCCAATGCCCGCAGCTATCGAAGACTACGCCCTGCTCGGCAATTGCCGCAGCGCCGCCCTGGTCAGCCGGGATGGCTCGCTCGACTGGTTGTGCCTGCCGCGCTTCGACGCCCCGGCGGTATTCGCAGCGCTGTTAGGCAACGATGAAAACGGCCGTTGGCGCCTGGCCCCCTGCGACCCAGTCGAACACACCAGCCGGCAATACCTGGACGACACCCTGGTGCTGGAAACCACCTGGGTCACCGCCTCAGGCCGGGCCCGCGTGCTGGACTTGATGCCTTTGGGCGAGGCCAACTCGGTCATCCGCATCGTCGAAGGCCTGGCTGGCGAAACCAACTTCGAAATGGACCTGGTGATGCGTTTCGACTACGGCCGCAGCGTGCCGTGGGTGGAGCGGCTCGACCCCTTGACCCTCAGCGCCGTCGCCGGCCCAGACCGGCTGATCCTCAGCAGCACCGTGCCCCCGCATGCCCGCGACCACCACACCGTCGCTCGTTTTCGCGTGCGTGCCGGTGAACGCCAGGTCTTCAGCCTGCGCCACCAGCCCTCGCACCTGCCTGTTCAGCCCGATTGCGATGTCGACACCGCGCTGGGGCAAACCATCGACCAATGGCAGGCCTTTGCCGCCCGCTGCCCGGAGGTCGGCCCCTATACCGCCCTGGTGCGTCGTTCGCTGCTCACGCTCAAGGCGATGACCTACGCGCCCACCGGCGGGATCGTTGCCGCGGTTACCACGTCGCTGCCCGAACGTATCGGCGGTGAACGCAACTGGGACTACCGCTTCTGCTGGCTGCGCGACGCCACCATGACCTTGTTGGCGTTCATGAACCTTGGCTACTTCGACGAAGCCCAGGCCTGGCGTGAATGGCTGCTGCGTTCAGTCGCCGGCAACCCCGAGCAGATGCAGATCATGTACGGCCTGGCCGGCGAGCGCGACCTGCAGGAATACACCTTGCCGTGGTTGGCCGGTTACGAGCACTCCGAGCCGGTGCGGGTGGGCAACGCGGCGTCGGGGCAGCGGCAGCTGGATATCTACGGCGAACTGGCCGATGCCATGAGCCAGGCAATCAAAGGCGGTTTGCCCCGCCACCCACGCAGCGCCGCGATTGCCCGGTTGATCCTGCCGTATGTCGAGCGCATCTGGCGCGAGCCCGATGAAGGTATCTGGGAAGTGCGCGGCGGCAGGCAGCATTTCGTGCACTCCAAGGTGATGGCCTGGGTGGCATTCGACCGAGCCGCAGGGTTGGCCGACACCACCGAAGAAGACCGCGCGCGCGGGCGGCATTACCGCCAGGTGGCGGATGAGATCCATCGGGAAGTGTGTGAGAACGGGCTGGACCCCAGCGGCACATTTTTCGTGCAGGCCTATGGCGCCATCGAGTTGGACGCCAGCCTGCTGCACATCGCCTTGACCGGTTTTTTGCCAGCGGATGACCCTCGTTTTCTGCGTACCCTGCAGGAAATCGAGCAGCGTCTGCTGAAAAATGGCCTGCTGTTGCGCTATGACACCGACAGCTGCAGTGATGGCCTGACCCCGGGCGAGGGCACCTTCCTGGTGTGTTCGTTCTGGCTCGCCGACGTCTATGTCCTGCTGGGCCGGCAAGCGCAGGCGCAAGCCTTGTACGAACGGCTGAGCGGCCTGTGCAACGACCTGGGTTTGCTGGCCGAACAGTACGACCCGGCCGGCAAGCGAATGTTGGGCAACTTCCCACAGGCGTTCAGCCATATCGGCATCATCAACACGGCACTGAACCTGCACCGTGCGCAGTGCCCGGCGCGGGACCGGGCGCGGTGTGGATAGTGTGCTACCTGCATGTGTTCTGGTCTCAATCAGTGTGTGATGCATAGGGTCACGCTATGCCTGTCCCCAAATGGACGCGGCGAGCTACCCATGATCATCAGTCAGTCAGTGTTTCGGGTAACTGGCGGCTGATTTTTCGTTTTGTGGGTTCGGATGTCGAACTGGTTGATTACCTTGATTATCACTGAACAGGAGGGCTGATCATGCCTTTGCACAATCCGCCACACCCCGGCGAAACCTTGCGTGAGGACGTTCTGCCGGCGTTGGGCCTGACGGTGAAAGCCTTTGCGTCGCACCTGGGGTTCTCGCGTGAAGCGCTTTCTCGGGTGTTGCATGGTCGTGCCGCAATGTCTCCAGACCTCGCATTACGCCTGGAAATGGCCGGTATCAGTACGGCCAGGCTCTGGCTTGCCATCCAGGCCGATTACGACATTAGGCAAGCGCGTCACCGTCAGCAGCCCGTGGTCACGCGATTGTTCCAGACTGCCTGATTCGATTGGGCGAAACGACCGGAGTAGACTGGGGCAATTACCTCTCTCAGCAAGGACTATGCATGAGCGTTCGTGGCCACGATCGGCAGATCGACAACATCGAATTCAACGTCGGCGATATCGCACGGAGCAAGGCTTTTTACGGCAGCGTGTTTGGCTGGCGTTTCACCGATTACGGGCCCAGTTACACGGAGTTCAGCGATGGTCGCCTGACCGGGGGCTTTACCACGGGTGAGCCGGTGCGCCCGGGTGGCCCGCTGGTCATCCTGTATGCGGACGATCTGCAGGCAACGCAGCAGCGGATCGAGGCGGCGGGGGCGGTGATCAGCCGGGCGACGTTTGCGTTCCCGGGGGGGCGCCGGTTCCATTTCGTGGACCCGGACGGCTATGAGCTGGCGGTGTGGACGGCCCAACCTTAATGGCCAACCACAAAATCGAGATCCGTCGGCGCAATATCGAGAAAATTCTTCAGGCGGCGGAAAAGGTGTTCGCCGAAAAAGGCTACGGCGCTACTTCTATGGGTGATATCGCCGAGCAAGCTGAGTTGCCGCGCTCCAACCTGCATTACTACTTCAGTACCAAGGACGAACTGTTCCGCGCGGTGCTGCAGGACCTGCTGGACGTGTGGAAGCAGGACGCGCTGTGCTTCGAAAATTTCGATGACCCACGGGTGGTGCTCACCAGTTACATCCGGGCCAAGATGGGCCACTCGCGCTCTCGCTCGCTGGGTTCCAAGATCTGGGCTGAAGAAATGCTGCACGGGGCGCCTGTGCTGGGCGTGAGCCTGGATGAAAGCCTCGTGCCGTGGGCAAAGCTGAAGGAGGCCAAGATCCGCCGTTGGGTGGAAGAGGGCCGCATCCTGCCGGTGGAGCCGTCTGCACTGCTGTACATGATCTGGGCATCGACCCAGCATTATGCGGACTTCGGTTATCAGGTGGCGTTGCTCAATGGCGGCGAGGCATTGTCGGACAGGGCGTTTGAAAACGCGGTGCAGACGGTGACCAGCGTCATCCTGCGCGGCATTGGGTTGGAACCTTGAATATGAGCTTGAGTGAACGGGCTGTACGCAGCATCCACGATGTACATGATCTGATCCATGCGGTATTCACCCGGCCCGCTGCGCAGACCGAGGCGCTTCGCAGCGAGTTGATGGCGGTGTTTGCCGACAACTTCAGTATGGTCACCACGGCGGGCGCGATTGTTAATCGCCAGCAGGTGGGGCAGTTGTTCGAGCGGGGGGGCGGCGCTCGGCCAGGGCTGGAAATCGAGGTCAGTGACGTGCAGGTAGTCTGGCAGGCGGGTGCGAGTGTGGCGGTGCGCTACAAGGAGACCCACTGGTTGCAGGGGCAGGAGACTGCGCGGTATTCGTTAGCGATTGTTGAGTGTGGCGAGCAGCGGGTGGTGTGGGTGTACCTGCATGAGACGGCGGTGGTTTGACCAGAGTTGGGGCCGCTTCGCAGCCCTTCGCGGGGCAAGCCCGCTCCCACAGGATTTCTGCCTGCCTGAAAAAACACACAACGCCTGTGGGAGCGGGCTTGCCCCGCGAAGGGCCGCGCAGCGGCCCCGGCCTTTTCAGCCTCAGCTCGCCTCGCGATAGGGGTTACGCGGATCCTGTGTCCAGTTCAGGTAAGGCTTGCCGGTATCCTGCGCCACCATGTCGATGCAGTTTTCCACCGGGCAGGTGATCTGGCACAGGTTGCAGCCCACGCATTCCTCCTCGATCACGCTGTAGACGTGGGTGCCGTCGGCCTTGGCCGTGCTGGCAATGGCCTGGTGCGAGGTGTCTTCGCAGGCGATATGGCAGCGACCGCACCCAATGCAGGCGTCTTGGTCAATGTGCGCCACTGACTTGTAGTTGATATCCAGGTACTTCCAGTCGGTGGTGTGCCCCACCGCCTGGCCTCTGAACGCTTCCAGGCTGCGGTGCCCATGCTGGTCCATCCAGCGCGCCAGGCCATCTTTCATGTCTTCGACAATGCGGAAGCCGTGCAGCATCGCTGCCGTGCACACCTGCACGGCGCCACTGCCCAGGGCAATGAACTCGGCCGCGTCTCGCCAGTTGCCGATGCCGCCGATGCCACAGATGGGCAAGCCGCGTGTTTCCGGGTCGCGGGCGATTTCCGCGACCATGTTCAGCGCGATCGGCTTGACCGCCGAACCGCAATAGCCGCCATGGGTGCTCTGGTCGCCGACAATGGGGTGGGCCACCATGCGGTCCAGGTCCACGCTGGTGATCGAGTTGATGGTGTTGATCAACGACACCGCATCCGCCCCGCCACGGTGCGCGGCGCGGGCCGACTGGCGAATGTCGGTGATGTTGGGCGTGAGCTTTACGATCACCGGCAGGGCGCAATAGGTCTTGCACCAGCGGGTGACCATTTCCACATACTCCGGCACCTGGCCGACTGCCGCGCCCATGCCGCGCTCAGGCATGCCGTGGGGGCAGCCGAAGTTCAGTTCGATGCCGTCAGCGCCCGTGGCCTCCACCAGGGGCAAGATGAACTTCCAGGATTCTTCCTCGCACGGCACCATCAACGACACGATCAGCGCACGGTCGGGCCAGTCCTTCTTCACCTGGGTGATCTCGCGCAGGTTGATTTCCAGCGAGCGGTCGGTGATCAGTTCGATGTTGTTGATCCCCTGCACCTGGCGGTTGGGGCCGTAGTGCGCCGAGTAGCGCGACGACACGTTGACCGCCGCCGGGTCTTCGCCCAGGGTTTTCCAGACTACACCGCCCCAGCCAGCCTCGAAGGCGCGGACCACGTTGTAGGCCTTGTCGGTGGGGGGCGCCGAGGCCAGCCAGAACGGATTGGGTGCCTTGATGCCGGCAAATTCGATAGACAAGTCGGCCATTTACGCTGCCTCCACGTTGAGCATGAGTTGGGCATGGATGGCTTCAGCGGCCAGCTTGCCGTGCTGCACAGCCTGGACGGTGAGGTCCTGGCCCAGGGCGGTGCAGTCGCCGCCCGCGTAGACGCCCGCCAGGCTGGTGCGCATGTGCGCATCGACGCGGATGCGTTCACCCTCGCGGGCCAGTTGCGCCGCCACGGGGTCGGCGAGGCTGGCGTCATCGAAGCGTTGGCCGATGGCCTTGAAGATCGCATCGGCGGCCAGCTCGAAGGTTTCGCCAGTGTCGCGCAGGCGCCCGTCGGCAAGCTCGGTGCGGGCGAAGCGCATGCCGCGCACCTGGCCGGCATCGTCCAGCAGTACCGCCTCGGGGCGCGCCCAGGTGTGCAGGCGCACTTGGTTGGCCTTGGCGATGTCTTGCTCGTGGTCGGTGGCGCCCATGTCGGCGTGGCCGCGGCGGTACACCAGGTTGACGTCACGGGCACCCAGGCGGCTCATCTGCACGGCCATGTCGATGGCGGTGTTGCCGGCGCCAATCACCAGGCAGCGGTCGGCCAGCGGCAGTTGGCTCAGGTCATCGGCCTGGCGCAGTTCGCGGATGTACTGCGTGGCGGCGAGCACCCCAGGTGCCTCTTCATCGGCCAAGCCGAGCTGGCGCACCGCATTCAGGCCCAGGCCCAGGAACACCGCGTCGTATTGATCGCGCAGCTCGCCCAGGCCAAGGTTGTCACCCAGGCGTTGGCCGTGGCGGATTTCGATGCCACCGATGCCCAGCAGGAATTCCACTTCGCGCTGGGCGTAGTCGTCTACCAGTTTGTAGCGGGCGATACCGTATTCGTTGAGGCCACCGGCTTTTTCGCAGGCTTCGAACACCACCACGTCATGCCCATGCATGGCCAGCCGGTGCGCGCAGGACAACCCCGCAGGGCCGGCGCCGACCACGGCGATGCGCTTGCCGGTAGCGGGGGAGCGGGTGAAGGGGTGCTCGGTGAAGTGCGCGTTGTCCAGCGCATAGCGTTGCAACTGGCCAATCAGCACCGGTGCGCATTCTTGGGCGTTGTTGCGTACGCAGGCCTGTTGGCAGAGGATTTCGGTCGGGCAGACACGGGCGCAACTGCCGCCGAGAATATTGGCCGAGAGAATGCGTTCGGCGGCGCCTTGCAGGTTCTCGTCACTGATGCGGTGGATGAACGAGGGGATGTCGATTTCGCTGGGGCACGCATTGACGCAGGGCGCGTCGTAGCAATACAGGCAGCGTGCGCTCTCCACGGCGGCCTGGCGGGCGGTGAGGGGAGGGGCGAGATCGCCGAAGCGCTCGGCCAGCTGGTCGGCGCCGGCCCGGGGGCGCGGCAAGTGGTTCAGGGCATCGATCACGGTTGTAGCCTCTCTTTTCTTTTTTGGATGTGGCAGTCAACGGCAATACGGCGCCGCCCGGCCTCTTCAGGGCCGGTACGGCAGTGCAGGTGCAGTGCGGGTAATGCTCAGCGCTGAACGGGTGTCGGGCGCTGTTGCTCGGCGCGGCGGCCCAACACCTCGTACACCGAGGGGTAGGCCGGGCGCTCCACGTAACGACCGGCGCCAGGTTCGGCGCGCAAGTCGCCATCGGCCCACAGCACACGGCCCTGGCTGATGGTGTGGCTGGGGATGCCGCGAACGGTGCGGCCTTCGAAAATGTTGAAGTCCACGCGCTGGTGGTGGGTTTGCGCCGAAATCGTCCGCGTGCCCTGCGGGTCCCACAGCACCAGGTCAGCGTCGGCACCGACGCGTATCGCGCCCTTGCGCGGGAACAGGTTGAAGATCTTGGCCGTGTTGGTGGAGGTCAGCGCGACGAACTCCTGCATCGACAGGCGCCCACTGTTGACCCCCGCATCCCACAGCACCGCCATGCGGTCTTCGATACCGGCGGTGCCATTGGGGATGCGGCTGAAGTCGTCGCGGCCCATGGCCTTTTGTTCGGCGCAGAAGCAGCAGTGGTCGGTGGCGGTGGTGTGCAGGTTGCCCGACTGCAGGCCGCGCCACAGGGCTTCCTGGTGTTCCCGCGGGCGGAAGGGCGGGCTCATCACATAGCCTGCGGCCGTGGCCCAATCCGGATTGCGGTAGACGCTGTCGTCGAGCAGCAGGTGGCCTGGCAGTACCTCACCGTACACCGGCTGGCCTTTGGCCCGGGCGTAGGTGATCTCGTCCAGGGCTTCGCGGCTCGAGATGTGCACCACATAAAGTGGCGTACCGATGGTTTCGGCAATACGGATAGCCCGGCTGGCCGCCTCGCCTTCGACCTGCGAAGGGCGCGACAGCGGGTGTGCCTCTGGCCCGGTCAGGCCTTGGGCCAGCAGCTTTTTCTGCAGGTGGTAGACCAGCTCGCCGTTCTCGGCATGCACGGTTGGCACCGCGCCCAGTTGCAGGCAGCGCTCGAAGCTGGCGACCAAGGTATCGTCGGCCGCCATGATGGCGTTCTTGTATGCCATGAAGTGCTTGAAGCTGTTCACCCCGTGGTTGGCGACCAGTTCGCCCATCTCTTCTGCGACCTGCTCGCTCCACCAGGTAATGGCGACGTGGAAGCCGTAGTCGCAGGCACTCTTTTGCGCCCAGCCACGCCAGGTGTGAAAGGCCTCCAGCAATGACTGCTGCGGGTTGGGGATGACGAAGTCGATGATCGAGGTGGTACCACCGGCCAGGCCGGCAGCGGTGCCGCTGAAGAAGTCTTCGCTGGCCACGGTGCCCATGAAGGGCAGCTGCATGTGGGTGTGCGGGTCGATGCCGCCGGGCATCAGGTACTGGCCACTGCCGTCGAGGATTTCGCAGTCGGTGGGCGGTTCGAGGTTTGCGCCTATGGCCGCTATCAGGCCATCGACACACAGGACATCGGCGGTGTAACGCTCTTCGTGGGTGATCACGGTGGCACCACGGATCAACAGGGACATGCCGTCTTCCTCGCAGGCTGACCGGTCTGGGCCGGTTCTTGAATTGTTATACGCCAGTGACTGCCGGTGATCGAAGGGTAGCCTACAATCCTGTCAGACCTGACAAGAATGGAATCTAGATGGTGATTTGGGATTGTTCAAGAAAATAATTTATGAGCTTATAACTTCAATAACTCATTGATATTTAAGTAATTATTGTTTTAATCACCAAAATGGTGAGGCCTTTCACCATTTTGACGCACTTGACAAGAAGCCAAATTGGTCAAGATTTTCCATGCAAAATCAGCTGCTTGATAGCGGGCCAGAAGACGCCTGCCGCGCGGTTGAAAAAACAGGCTGCACCGGTTTGAAACACGCGCCGGGCGCAAGCCTGGCTTGAGCGGGCGCAACAGGCAGGCGAAGGGATAACCGTGCTTTCGCTTTGCGTCGATAAATGCCTTGCAGTTCAGTTGATTACCTCCGGTCGGCGGCGGCCACCCGGGACGGCTCAGGCCAACCCGGCACGTAATTTGAGTACGGCCACAACCGCCAGGCCGGACCGGAGGAGCAGTACTGGTGGTGTGTGTACTCCGGCCATCGCTTTAGCCCGATGAGCAAACAATTAGAAAAACCTGGAGAAGGCCCCATGCAACAGAGCAGATCGCAAGTGATCGAGCAGGATGGCCTGTTCGAGCTGGAGGCAGGCACTGACGTGCTCGACAGCTCGCGCTACAACCACGACATCGCACCCACCAAGGTGCACCAACGCACCTGGAACAAATGGCACATCACCGCCCTGTGGGTGGGTATGTCCATCTGCGTGCCCACCTACACCCTCGGCGGCGTGCTCACGGCCTACTTTGGCCTGAGCGTGGGCGAGGCGCTGCTGGCGATCCTGCTGGCCAACCTCATTGTGCTGATCCCGCTGACCCTCAACGCGTTCCCTGGCACCAAGTACGGCATCCCGTTTCCGGTGCTGTTGCGTTCCTCGTTTGGCATTCTCGGCTCGAACGTGCCGTGCTTGATTCGCGCGGTGGTGGCTTGCGGCTGGTTCGGTATCCAGACGATGTTCGGCGGCCTGGCCATTCACCTGTTCCTCGGCTCGATGTTCGATGGCTGGAAGGCCCTGGAGGGCACCGGGGAGGTGATCGGTTTCATGATCTTCTGGGCCCTCAACCTGTGGGTGGTACTGCGCGGGGCGGAGTCGATCAAGTGGCTCGAAACGCTTTCGGCGCCGTTGCTGGTGGCGGTGGGCGTGGGCCTGCTGGTCTGGGCACTGCCGCACATGTCGATGACTGAGTTGCTGGCGCAGCCGCCCAAGCGGCCAGAGGGCGCCAGCGTGGTCAGCTACTTCTGTGCCGGGCTCACCGCCATGGTCGGTTTTTGGGCCACGCTCTCGCTGAACATTCCCGACTTCAGCCGGTACGCCAAAAGCCAGAAGGACCAGATACTGGGGCAGATCTTCGGCCTGCCGCTGACCATGTTCCTGTTCGCGGCATTGGGCGTAGTGCTGACCGCAGCGTCCGCGTCGCTGGTGGGTGAAACGGTGTCTGACCCGGTCAGCCTGATCGGCAAGATCCAAAGCCCGGGCTGGGTGGCGCTGGCGATGGCGTTGATCGTGATCGCCACGTTGTCGACCAACACGGCGGCGAACATCGTCTCGCCCACCAATGACTTTCAGAACATCGCGCCACGCCTGATCGGGCGTAGCCGCGCAGTGTGGCTGACCGGGTTTATCGGCTTGGCGCTGATGGGCCATGAACTGCTCAAGAAGCTGGGCTGGATCGTCTCGGACCTGAGCCTGGAAAGCGTTTATTCGAACTGGTTGCTGGGTTACTCGAGCCTGCTCGGGCCGATTGCCGGGATCATGGTGGTGGACTATTTCCTGATCCGTCGCCAGCGCCTGGATTTGGCTGGGTTGTACCGCGATGACGTGTATCCGGCCTGGAACTGGGCTGGGTTCGCCGCCTTCGGCGTCCCGGTGGCGCTGACCGTGATGTCGATCGGCAACAGCAGCTTCAGCTGGTTCTACGACTATGGCTGGTTCACCGGCTCGCTGCTGGGTGGGGCGTTGTACTACGTCCTCGGTGGCTTGGCGGCGCGCAGCCCGGCGCGGTTGGCCAAGCCGTTACCGTGATACCGAGTATGCCTCTTCGCGGGCAAGCACGCTCCCACAGGCCACGGCACGTTCAATGTGGGAGCGGGCTTGCCCGCGAAGAGGCCCTGATAAACAACAAAAAAGCCTGAGGGGAAAACCCATGACTCCAGTCCACGATATCCTCAAGACCACCGCCCGCCACGTCGACAGCGCACGCCTGTGGCAATCGCTGATGGACCTTGCCCGCCTCGGCGCCACGGCCAAAGGCGGTGTTTGCCGGCTGGCGCTGACCGACCTCGACCGCCAGGCCCGCGACCTCTTCGTCGAGTGGTGCGAGGCAGCCGGTTGCACCGTGAGTGTCGATGCGGTCGGCAATATTTTCGCCCGCCGCCCGGGGCGCAACCCCAAGCTGCCACCGGTGATGACCGGCAGCCATATTGATACCCAGCCCACCGGCGGCAAGTTCGATGGCTGTTATGGGGTGATGGCCGGGCTGGAGGTGATCCGCACCCTCAACGACCTCGGGGTGGAAACCGAAGCGCCGCTGGAAGTGGTGGTGTGGACCAACGAGGAGGGCTCGCGCTTTGCCCCCTGCATGATGGGCTCTGGGGTGTTCGCCGGTAAGTTCACGCTGGAAGAGACGCTGGCCAAGCGTGATGCACAGGGGGTGAGTGTTGGCGAGGCGCTCGATGCCATCGGCTACGCCGGCCAGCGCGCGGTACTCGGCCACCCAGTGGGGGCTTATTTCGAAGCGCACATCGAGCAGGGGCCGATCCTTGAAGACCAGGCCAAGACCATCGGCGTGGTGTTGGGTGCGCTGGGTCAGAAGTGGTTCGACCTGACCTTGCGCGGGGTCGAAGCCCATGCCGGCCCAACGCCTATGCACTTGCGCAAGGATGCCTTGGTGGGCGCAGCCGCCGTGGTCGAGGCAGTCAACCGTACGGCCCTTGGGCACCAGCCACATGCCTGTGGCACGGTGGGTTGCCTGCAGGCCTACCCGGGGTCACGCAACGTGATCCCGGGTGAGGTGCGCATGACCCTGGACTTCCGTCACCTTGAAGGCGAGCAACTGGACGCGATGATTGCCGAAGTGCGCGGGGTGATCGAAAGCACCTGCGCCAAGCATGGCCTGGCGCATGAGCTGATCCCTACGGCGGATTTCCCGGCGCTGTATTTCGACAAGGCCTGCGTCGATGCCGTGCGCGATTCGGCAGGTGCGCTGGGCCTGCCGCACATGGATATCGTCAGTGGAGCGGGGCATGACGCGATCTTCCTGGCCGAATTGGGGCCAGCGGGGATGATCTTCGTGCCTTGCGAGAATGGCATCAGCCACAACGAAATCGAGAACGCCACACCGGAGGACCTGGCGGCGGGGTGTGCGGTGTTGTTGCGGGCCATGCTGGCGGCGTCGGAGGCGATTGCCAGTGGGCGGTTGGCGGCGTAGGGGCGGTATGTCTTGAGGGGGTGGTTCGGCTGACGGGTGCCTGGCGTGAGGGTTTCATCGCCTGTGAGATCGAGCGCCGCCCGCGCGTCGCTTCGCAGCACAAGGCTGCTCCCACATTTGTTTCGGGCCAGTGAGGCCTGTGAAGTCTGCGCGCGACCGCCTTGTTTGTCCGACTCGATATCAAGGTGGGCACCAGGGGCCGCGCGCTCATGCCTCAGGAATAACTGGCCCGAAACAAATGTGGGAGCAGCCTTGTGCTGCGAAGCGCCGCGCGGGCGGCGCTCGATCTCATAGGCGCCACAGCCCTAACGGCATGCACCTATCAGCCGCAACCCTATCTACCCCACCACCACAAGACACCCATCCCGCCCAATGTGATACCGCTGCAGGTCCTGCGCCAAGGTCAGATGCCCGCTGTAATGCGCCAGGGCCTCCACACGTATATCGTCGATGCACGGGCTGCGCCGCGGATCACCCTGGTAGCGTGCACTGAAATGCGTGAGCACCAGGTTGCGCACACCCGCCACCTCGGCAAACCGTGCCACTTGCGCTGCTGTGCTGTGGCCGAAGGTAGCCCCCGTGCGCTCGACGACCGCCTGGGTAAAGGTCGCTTCATGCACCATCACATCCGCGCCCTTGGCTGCCTCCGCCAACAGCTCGGGGTTGTCGTTGTCACCGCATACGATCACCCGCCGCGCCGGCCGCGATGCGCGCAGGTAGTCCTGGCCGTGCAGGGTCCGCCCCTCATGCTCGACCGACAGCCCTTTGGCCAGGTCGCCCCACAACGGCCCGCGTGGAATGCCTTCGGCATCCAGGCGCTGCACGTCCAAGCGCGGTTCAGGGTTGAGCTCGGTGAACACGAAGCCCACGCTCGGCACCCGGTGCGACAGCTGCACGGTACTGACCTGCAGCGTGTCGCTACGCCAGTCAGTCAGGCTTTCAACGGCCAGCAGGCGCACCTCGAAAGGCAGGTAAGTGTCGCTGGCGGTCAAGCCCAGGCGCACCCAGCCATGCAGGGCGGCGGGCAGGATGATATCCAGCGGCTGGGTACGCCCGCTCATCCCGGCGCTGGCCAGCAGGCCGGGCAGGCCGAAGCAATGGTCGCCGTGTACATGGGTGATGAAGATGCCGCGCAGGTCGCGTATCGACAGCGGCGTCTGCAGCAGCCGATGCTGCGTGCCTTCGCCGCAATCGATCAGGTACCAGTGGCTGCCGCTGGCCTCGATGAGGGCCGTGGCACTGACGTTGCGGGCCTTGGTCGGCACCCCGGCGCTGGTGCCTAGAAACAGCAGGTCCATGATCAGGCTCCTTTGCTTCAGCCCAGCAGCGACAGGTCGCGCAACAACGCTTGCAGGCCCTGCGGCACAAGCGGGCCGATGCGGTCGAAGTCGGCGCTGTCGCACCACCGGGCGCGGAAGGGGCTGCCGTCGGACTCGCGGCCTTCTACCCAGGTCTGCTGGTAAAGGCTGGCGTCGTCCAAGCGTGCATCGAATACCTGCACAATCTCATGCCCCGGCGTATCGGCATAGTGGAACAAGCTCTCCAACGTGCCGAGCAACCGCACATCGCTGATCGACTGCCCCAGTTCTTCTTCGATTTCCCGGGCGATGGCGTCACGGCCCCGCTCACCAAACTCGATACCACCCCCGAGTGGGCGGCACAGCGTCTGCTGCGTCACCGGGTCGTCGAAGACGTTGACCAGAATCTTCCCTTGGTGATGGAAAACGCACAGCGCCAGCGAGCGAATGCGCGGTTCGAGCAGCGGCTTGAGGAAGCTGCGTTCATAGCTGAGGATGAACCGTTGCTCAGTGGCCAGGGCGACTGCAGCGATGCATTCCGGGTCGGTCTCTGCCTGCTTGCGGTACTGCTCGTAGGCGGCCAGGCTTGAAAAACTGAACAGGCAGTAGGCGATGTTGTTGGCACCTTCGGCAGGCAGGAAATAGCCATGGTGCTTGCCGCCCATGCGCGTGACCAGGCGCATCCACAGGCGCGAATAGGCTTCGAAGGCCGGCAGCTGGTAAGGGTCGACGGTGTATTTGACGTGGCAGGTGATCAACGGCTCGTTCCTTCGAGGGGAGGCGGGGCGCACACCTTAGCCTGATTGCCCCGCGTCGTCGACGTGCCAGCCGTGCAGCGGGCTAGCCTTCCTGGCGCCAGATCAGCTTGCTGGTGTCGTAGCCTTGCTTGCGGGCAATCGACAGCAGTTGCTCGCGTTCCTGGTCGGTGATTGCCGGCGTGCGCGAGAGCAACCACAGGTACTCGCGGTTGGGGTGCCCGACCAGGGCCACGCGGTAGTCTTTGTCGTGATAAAGCACCCAGTACTCACCCTTGGTCAGGCCCGGTGCCAGCCGGCTGAACCAGTTGTCGAACTGCACCCAGAGCTTGTCAGTCTTGCCCGGTTGCTGGGCTTCGGCGATGCCCTTGGCCTCGTTCCACTGGCCGTCCTTTTCCTTGCAGCGGTTGTTGACGTCGATGCGCCCGTCCTCGCGCAGGCCGTAACGCGCTTCGGATTGCACGCAGTTGCGCTGGAAGAACATCGGCAGGCGCGCCAGCTCATACCAGGTGCCCTGGTAGCGTTGCAGGTCGACCTGCTGGGTGGTCGGCGGCGTGCGGTGTTCATCGTTCGAACCCGCGCAGCCGACCAGGGCAAGGGTCATGCAGGAAAGCATCAGTGCCGTGCGCATCGCCATAGCGAACCTCCTTGAAGCGGATGGGGATTTACCTTTGCTTCGATGCAGGCGTGGGGGAAAAGTTGTATCGAATATCCCCACGCCGCCAGGTTTTACAGCCAGTAAGTCACCGCCCACCAGCCCAGGCCACCCATGACCACGGTATAGGGCAGCGCCATCCACACCATGCGCCCATACGACAGGCGGATCAGTGGTGCAATCGCCGAGGTCAGCAGGAACAGGAACGCCGCCTGCCCATTCGGCGTCGCCACGCTTGGCAGGTTGGTGCCGGTATTGATCGCCACCGCCAGCGTCTCGAAATGCTCGCGGCTCATGCCGCCGTTCATGAAGGCCTGCTTGACCTCGGTAATGTAGATGGTGGCGACGAACACGTTGTCGCTGATCGCCGACAGCAAACCGTTGGCCAGGTACAGCATGCCCGGTTGTTGTTCGGCAGGCAGTGCCAGTACCCAGGCAATCAGCGGGCTGAACAACTGCTGCTGATGGATCACCGCGACCACGGCGAAGAACACCACCAACAGCGCGGTGAACGGCATGGCATCCTGGAAGGCCCGGCCCAGGCGGTGTTCGTCGGTGATGCCGGTGAACGCAGTGATCAACACGATCACCAGCAGGCCGATCAGGCCCACTTCGGCAATGTGCAGGCCCAGGCAGATGATCAGGATCAGCGCGGCGCTGCCTTGTACCCACAGCGCGGCACGCTGGGCCGGCGTACGCGCGGCGTCATCTTCGGCGGCGTAGGCAGCCAGCACCTGGCGCACGCGTTCAGGCATCAGTGTGCCGTAGCCGAACAGGCGTAGTTTTTCCAGCGCTACGCAGGTCAGCAGCCCGGCGCCGAGCACTGGCAACGACACCGGGGCGACCTTGAGGAAGAAGTCGGCGAAGTGCCAGCCCATCTCATGGCCGATCAGCAGGTTCTGTGGTTCGCCCACCAGCGTGCATACGCCGCCCAATGCAGTGCCGACCGCACCGTGCATCAACAGGCTGCGCAGGAAGGCGCGGAACTGGTCGAGGTCTTCACGGTGCAGTTGCGGGATATGCTGGTCGCTGTCGAGCGCGCTTTCTTCACGCGGGTTGGCGCCCGAGGCAACGCGGTGAAAGACCGCGTAGAAGCCCACGGCAGCGCTGATGATCACCGCCGTGACTGTCAGCGCATCGAGAAAGGCCGAGAGGAACGCTGACAGCACGCAGAACAGCAGCGACAGAGCCGCCTTCGAGCGCACACCGAGCAAGATCCGCGAGAACAGGAACAGCAGCAGCTCTTTCATGAAGTGAATGCCGGCGACCATGAACATCAACAGCAGGATCACCGGAAAGTTGTGCAGCAGCTCTTCGTACAGGGCCTGCGGGGTGGTCATCTCGAGCAGCAGTGCTTCGACCAGCAACAAGCCACCCGGCATCAACGGGTAGCACTTCAGCGCCATGCCCAAGGTAAAGATGAATTCGATCACCAGCACCCAGCCCGCCGTGACCGGGCCTGCAGTCAGCAGCAGCAAAGGGTTGAGCACCAGGAACAGGCCGATGACAGCCTTGTACCAAAGCGGTGACTGGCCCAGGAAGTTGTGGGCGAGCGCACCGGGCAGGGAGCGGGGCATGAATATGTATCCTTATGATTCAGCGATGGCGCACGGTGCCGGATCGTGCCGACTTAGGCAAGATTTGCCGTCCTGCTTTTGGCACAAGTGCGGCCTCCTGGCTGGGTTAACATCCTGCGTTATGACCCTTTCCCAGCAGGAGTGCCGCCCGTGACCGAGTACAGCGCGTTCAAGGTTGAACTGACTGATAGCATCGCCCACGTCCAGATCAACCGCCCCGAGAAAGTCAACGCGATGAACGCTGCCTTCTGGGAGGAGATCATCGACATCTTCCAGTGGGTCGACGACACCGATGCGGTGCGCGCCGTTGTCATCAGCGGTGCGGGCAAGCATTTCTCTGCCGGCATCGACCTGATGATGCTGGCCTCGCTGGCCGGCCAGTTGGGCAAGGACGTTGGCCGTAATGCGCGCTTGCTGCGCAGCACCATCCTGCGCCTGCAGGCGTCGTTCAATGCCGTCGACAAATGCCGCAAGCCGGTGCTGGCGGCAGTCCAGGGCTACTGCATTGGGGGCGCCATCGACCTCATCTCGGCGTGCGACATGCGCTACTGCAGCCAAGATGCGCAGTTCTCGATCAAGGAAATCGACATGGGCATGGCCGCCGATGTCGGCACGCTGCAACGTTTGCCACGTATCATTGGCGACGGCATCATGCGCGAGCTGGCATTCACCGGGCGCAACGTCGAGGCCGATGAGGCGCTGCGCATCGGCCTGGTCAACCGGGTCTATGATGATCAGGCCGCGCTGCTTGACGGGGTCTTTGCCATCGCCCGTGAGATTGCCGCAAAATCGCCGATCGCCGTGGCCGGCACCAAGGAAATGCTCAGCTACATGCGTGACCATCGCATTGACGATGGCCTGGAATACATCGCCACCTGGAACGCCGCGATGCTGCAGTCCGAAGACCTGCGCGTGGCCGTGGCGGCGCACATGAGCAAACAGAAACCGACGTTCGCCGACTGACTGGGTCGGGGGGCGCGCAGCAAGGAACCCCGACATGTCAGCACGCTGGACTACCGCAGTACTCGACCCGCAGATCACCGGGGGCTTGGCCGTCGCCCGCAGCCCGGAAGGGTTCCTGGTGGACGACAATGGCGCGCTGTTCCCCCGCGAATGGCTCAAGCGCCAGGACCTGGACGTGCTGTGCGAGCATGGTATCGGTCACTTCGATGGCGAGCCGGTGTTCCTGCTTGAGCTGCGCAGCGCCACCGACCTGCCGGGTTGCAGCTGGCGTGGCCTGCGCGCGTTCATGCTCGAAGGCGACTTCGACCTGTACAAGGTGCTGGGTTATGCCGCGCAGATCGGTACCTGGGCCCGCGAGCACCGTTTTTGCGGCAGCTGCGGCCAGGCGATGACGCAAATCCGCTGGGAGCGGGCGATGTACTGCCAGCCCTGCGACCTGCGCAGCTACCCGCGCATTTCGCCGAGCATGATCGTGCTGGTCACCCGCGGTGACGAGATTCTGCTGGCGCGCTCGCCGCGTTTCGTCACCGGTGTCTACAGCACCTTGGCGGGTTTTGCAGAACCCGGCGAGTCGGCCGAGGATTGCCTGGTGCGCGAAGTGCGCGAAGAGGTGGCGGTCGAGGTACAGAACATCCGTTACGTCGGCAGCCAGTGCTGGCCGTTCCCGCATTCGATGATGCTGGGGTTCCATGCCGAGTACGCGGGCGGCGAGATCGTCATGCAGCCCGACGAGATCGAGGATGCCCAGTGGTTCAGCGTGCATGACCTGCCGCCGCTGCCGGCCGGGCGTTCCATCGCCCGGTACCTGATCGATTTGTACGTGGCTGAACGCTTAGGCCTGCCCGAACCAGTGCTGCCACGCTAGGCGCACTGTAAGTGCCAGCACCACGGTGATGAAGACTGGGCGGATGAACTTGCTGCCGCCGCTGATCGCCGTGCGTGCGCCGAAGAACGCACCCACCATCACCGACAGGCCCATGCACAGGCCGACGACATAATCCACCTGCCCGGAAATGATGAACACCGTCAGCGCCGCGATGTTGCTGACGAAGTTCATGCTGCGCGCCACACCGCTGGCGCGCACCAGGTCGATCGGGTACAGCAGCAGGGTGCTCACGGTCCAGAACGCGCCAGTGCCGGGGCCTGCCACGCCATCGTAGAAACCCAGGGTGAAGCCTTGGGGGACCTGCCATTTCTTCTTGATCGGTGCGTCGGCATCCAGTGGCGCCTTGGGCGTGCCGCCGAACAGCAAGTAGACGCCGCAGGCGAAGACCACGACTGGGAGCATCTTGTTTAGCCATTCGGCGGGCAGGTAGTGGGCGATCACCGCGCCCAGCGAGGCGCCTACCAGGGTAGCGAACAACGCCGGGCGCCACTGCGCGGGGTGGAACAGTTTGCGCTTGTAGTAAGTGAAGCCGGCCGTGGCCGAGCCGAAGGTGGAACTGAGCTTGTTGGTGCCCAGCACCAGGTGTGGCGGCATGCCGGCGGTGAGCAGGGCCGGGGTGGTGAGCAGGCCGCCGCCGCCGGCGATGGCGTCGATGAAGCCGGCGACGAAGGCGACCAGGGCTAGGATGAGTAGGGTGAGGGGTTCTACGGTGAGTTCGAAGGGCATTGGTTTTTTGTGCACACAGGAAGGCAAGGGCGCGGCAAACAGCCGCGCTAGAAGTGCCACATGTTAGTCCTGGCGGCTGTATGTTGCCAATGCGGGCCCTTTCGCGGGCAGGCCCGCTCCCACAGGTTTTCACCGGTTCGAAGGCAGTGAAAATCGTGTGGGAGCGGGCTTGCCCGCGAAAGGGCCGCTACAGGGGATTACATCAACTCCGAATAAACGCCAGCAAATCCGCATTGATCACATCGGCATGGGTGGTCGGCATGCCGTGCGGATACCCTTTGTAGGTCTTCAACGTGCCATTAGGCAGCAACTTGGCCGACAACGGGCCCGCGTTCTCGTAAGGCACGATCTGGTCATCGTCACCGTGCATGACCAGCACCGGTTGGGTGATGCGCTTGAGGTCCTCGGTGAAGTCGGTCTGCGAAAACGCCACGATGCCGTCGTAGTGCGCCTTGGCACTGCCGATCATGCCTTGGCGCCACCAGTTGCCGATGATGCCTTCCGACGGTTTGGCCCCGGGCCGGTTGTAACCGTAGAAAGGCCCCGTGGGCACGTCGCGGTAGAACTGCGCCCGGTTACTCGCGACCTGGGCCTGGAAGCCGTCGAAGACCGACTTGGGCAGGCCGCCTGGGTTGGCCGGTGTCTGCACCATCAGCGGTGGCACTGCTGCAATCAGTACTGCCTTGGCCACCTTGTCGCCGGGGTAGCGTGCCATGTAGCGCACCACTTCGCCGCCACCCGTGGAATGGCCGACATGCACGGCGCCCTGGATGCCCAGGTGGTCGACCACGGCGGCTACGTCATCGGCGTAGTGGTCCATGTCATGGCCATCCCACACCTGGCTGGAGCGCCCATGGCCGCGGCGGTCGTGGGCGACTACGCGAAAACCCTGGGCCAGGAAGAACAGCAACTGGGCATCCCAGTCATCGGCACTGAGCGGCCAGCCGTGGTGGAAGTGGATGACCGGCGCGTCGCGCGGGCCCCAGTCTTTGTAGAAGATCTGAACGCCATCCTTCGTGGTTACGTAGCTCATGGTCGCGTCTCCTCTGTGCAGGGGATTGCCAAGTGAGCTATTGAGAATAGGAGAGATTTCTGTGTTGTCAGTACCGGCCTCTTCGCGGGACAAGCCCGCTCCCACAGGAATACCACCGTCTCTAACCTGCTAGTAAACCTGTGGGAGTGAGCTATTGAGAATAGGAGGGATTTCTGTGTTGTCAGTACTGGCCTCTTCGCGGGGCAAGCCCGCTCCCACAGGAATACCACCGTCTTTAACCTGGTAGTAAACCTGTGGGAGCGGGCTTGCCCCGCGAAAGGGTCGGCACTGGCAGTCAAGCCATTACAGGAACCAGCGGTACTCCCTGGCGCTGACTTCTTGCATGAATGCCAAGTGGTCTTGCCGCTTGTTCTCGCAATACACCATCACGAATTCTTCCCCCAGCCCCTCATTCACTGCGGGGTGGCTGCGCATCGCGGTGACTGCGCTGAGCATGTCCTTGGGGAAGTCGATGCCGCTGCCGCGGTCTTCGTTCAGCGGTGTGATCGGCTCCTGCGCCGCATCCAGCCCATGCTCCATCCCGCACAGGATCGCCGCCAGCACCAGGTAGGGGTTGGCATCCGCGCCAGCCAGACGATGCTCAATGCGCAAATTGCGAACATCGGACTCGGGAATGCGTATGCAGGCATCGCGGTCTTCATAGCCCCAACTCGCACGGCTGGCGGCGTTGACCATGGCGCCGTAGCGACGGAACGCATTGTGGTTGGCAGCGAATATCGGCATGCAGTGCGGCAGGACCGCCAGGCAACCCGCCACCGCATGGCGCAGCGGGCGTTGCCCATCGGCAGCCAGCAGGTTGTTGCCGTCGTTGTCGTACAGGCTGACGTGTACATGCATGCCGCTGCCTGGGGCGTGCAGGTAGGGTTTGCTCATGAACGAAGCACGCAGCCCGTGCTTGAGCGCCACGCCACGGGTGCTGCGGCAGAACAGGGCAGCCCAGTCGGCGGCGCGCAGGCCGTCGTCGCAGTGGCCGAAATTGATCTCGAACTGGCCCGGCCCCAGCTCGGCCGTGATGACGTTGGCATCCACCCCTTGCGCGTTGGCTGTTTCGACCATGTCGCGCAGCACGTCGCTGAAGCGTGACAGGCGCTCGATGTGCATGTTGGGCTGATCGTCCGGGTCATCGCTGAACGGGTCGCGGGGGAACTGCGGCAGCCCTTCCTTCAGTGCCCGCTCGAACAGGTAAAACTCCAGCTCGAACGCCACCACCGGGCGAATGCCACGCATCGCCAGGCGTTGCAGTACGCGGGCGAGCACTTCCCGGGGCTCGAACTCGATGGGGGCGGCGGTGCCGTCGGAGCTGATCAGCATCTGCCCCAGTGGCTCGCGCTCCCAGGTGACTGGTTTGAGGGTGCCGGGGATCAGGCGCCGCACGGCATCCGGGTCGCCGTCGCTGAAACAGTAGTCACCAATCGGGAACAGCCCGCCCTGTACCCCTAGCAACACGCAGTTCTGCGGTAGTTTCAGCGGGCTGCCGGCGGCGACCTTTTCCAGCATGTCGACGGGGTAGCGCTTGCCGTAGAAATGCCCGGGGATGTCCAGGCTCAGCAGGTCGACATAGCGTACTTCGGGGTAGCGGGCACGGAAGGCGCGTACTTCACTGAGCAGATCGGGAAAACCTGTTGTGATGGTCATGCTGTGCTCTCATCGGAAGACCCAGAGAACCCGGGTCGTCTGGTCGGTCAGGTTGGCGTAGCGGAACTGGCTGTGCGGCGGCAGCTGAAAACTGTCGTTGCGCCGGAGTGTGACGGCCTCGGCGTGGCCATCGCGCCACAGCGTCAGCTCACCTTCCAGGACGAAACCGCCTTGCTCGGAACTGTCGTTCAGGTGCCCCTCGCCACTGCTGGCGCCGGGCGCCAAGTGGCTTTCGAGCATGGAAAAGCCGCCATTCAAGGTAGGCGACACCAGCACGTCGCTGATGCCTTCGGCGTAGTAGATGGTGCGCCGCTCGCCCGGTCGGGTAACCCAGTCCAGCGGCCGGGGTTGGCCGGCCTGGTAGAAGTAGGTGGTCGGTACGTGCAGCGCTTCACTGATTGCGGTCAGGTCGGCCACGGTCGGCCGTGACAAGCCGCGCTCGACCTGGGACAGAAACCCCAGTGAGCGCTTGACCTTGCCGGCCAGATCGTCGAGCGTCAGCCCGCGGTGCTTGCGCAGGTCGCGAATCAGCAGCGCCAGTGTTTGAACTTCATCAGACAAGGTCGCGCAACCTGTACCAAGCTTTGGCTGCGGCTTCCAGCGGTGCGGCCATCAAGTCGCCGCCTGGGAAGCGGCCGTTATCGATACCCTGGTACAGCGTCAGCAGGTCATCGTTGCCAAGGATCGCATCGCTGACCGCCCGCGCCCCGGCCAGGGTCGGCAGCACGCCGTGGCCCGAGAAGCCTTGTAACCAATAGCGCTCGCCGTCCCGGCCGATGTCGGGGGTGCGCTGGATGCTGCAGTCGATGTGGCCGCCCCAGGCATAGTCGATGGCCACGCCGGCCAACTGCGGGAACACCCGTTCAAGGTAGGGGCGGGTGGCGCTGGCCACATCCTTGGGGATGCCGCCCAGGTAGGTGCAGCCGCCCCCGAACAGTAGGCGGTTGTCGGGGGTAAGGCGGAAATAGTCGGGTACGAACTGGTTGTCGATCACGCAGCTGTTGCGCGGCAACAATGACTTGGCGACGTCAGCTTCCAGGGACGCGGTGGCGACCTGGTAGGAGCCGACGGGCAGCAAGCGGCGCGACAGGGCCGGGTCGAGGCGGTCGATGTACGCGTTGCAGGCCAGTACCAGGATTTGGCTGTGTACCTCGCCATGCTCAGTGCGGGTCACATAACCGTTGCCGGTCTGCTGGTAGCCGAGCACCTGGCTTTGCTCGAAAATGTGGCCACCGGCTGTCTCGATATTGCTGGCAAGGCCTTGGGCAAGCTTGAGGGGGTTGAGGTGGGCGCCTTTGGCGTCATACAGCGCGGCTTGGTAGCGTGGGCTGTCGATCCACTGGGGCAGCTCGTCGGGCCCTATCAGGCGCAGGGCGTCATAACCCCATTTGGTTTTGGCGTCGTGCAGGGCTTCTTCAAGCATTTTTACGCGGCGCGGCAGCACGGCTGTCCATAAGCTGCCAAGCCGGTAGTCGATATCGAAGCCATGGCGCTGTGGCAGCTCACGCATTTCATCGGCGGCCCAGCACATGCTGTCCCACAAGCGCCGGGTGCGTTCTACACCAAGGGCCTTCTCCAACGGTGGCATGTCGCACGACCAGCCCAGCAACGCCTGGCCGCCGTTGCGGCCGGAAGCGGCCCACGCCACACGGCTGGCTTCCAGCAGCGTGACACGCTTGCCGGCCATGGTCAGTCTCAGGGCGGTGTGCAGGCCGCTGAAACCTGCGCCGACAATGAGGATGTCGGTGTCGTGGCGGCTTTGCAGGGTGGGGCGCAGGGGTATGCGGGTGGGGTAGGTCTGGGCGTAATAGCTGGCGATGTGTTGCGCGGATTGCTTGAACATGCCGGTGCCTCATGAAAATTATTGTGATTATTTTCATGAAAATTTAGCAGGTAAATTTCACGGCGCCAGTTCGCTGGTCGGGTTTTGTGCTTTTACAGTGTTTTGCTGCTGCCTGTGACGGCCTCTTCGCGGGCAAGCCCGCTCCCACAGGTACTGTGCAGGCTTCAGGTCGCTGCCTTTTTACGAGGTTGCCTTGGCTTGCCTGCTGCTGGTTTGCTTCCGGTGGCTTTACTTTTGCTGCCGCCCCGGCGCTTCTTTTTCCAAGGTGGCGCGGCGCCGGCCGCAGGCGCGGTAATAGTCATGCGCATGCCGCTGCAGCGCTCGACCAGCTTGCCCATCCAGGCTGACTGCCGGGCGACGAACTCTTCCAGGCTCATTTCACCGCTCTGCACCATGTCCAGTGCCTGCTCCCAGATGGCCGTGGTCCCGGGGTCGGCAATGGCCCTGGGTACGGCGTCGATGAGGCTGAAGGCTGCGGGCGTCGCGGACAAGGCCTTGCCGTTCTTGACCAGATAACCACGGTCGAGCAAGCCCTGGATGATGCTGGCCCGTGTCGCTTCGGTGCCGATGCCGGTGGTTTCCTTGAGCTTCTGCTTCAACCGCGGGTCATCTACCAGTTTGGCGACGTTTTTCATGGCCTTGATCAGGTCGCCTTCGGTAAAGGGCTTGGGTGGCTGGGTCCACATGTCCTTGAGTTGCAGCCCTTGCACGTTGCAGTCCTGGCCTTCGCGGAGGGCTGGCAGAACCTGGGCCGGCGGCGCCTCGCGGCCTTTGGCCGGGGCCAGCGCCTCGGGCAAGGCACGGCGCCAGCCAGGCTCGACGATTTGCTTACCCACGGCACGCAAGGCATGGCCTGCACAGTCGAAATCGGCCTGGGTGCGGTCGTACTCGTGGTTGGGCAGGAACTGCGCCAGGTAACGGGCACGGATGAGGGTATAGACTGCCTTGTACTTGGCGGGCAGGCGCGAGGGGTCGCTGGCCGCGGCAGTGGGGATGATGCCGTGGTGGGCACTGACCTTGGCGTCGTTCCAGGCGCGGGAGCGTCGCTGGGGCTCCAGGTGAGCCTGCAGCGGCGCCAGGCTGGCATCGGCGCGCTGCAGGGCGGCAAGGATGGCGGGGGCCTCGGCGTGCTGGCTCAGCGGCAGGTAACCACAGTCGCTACGCGGGTAAGTGATCAGTTTGTGGGTTTCGTACAGGGCCTGGGCGATGTCGAGGGTTTCCTGGGCGCCGAAGCCGAACTTCTTTGAGCACAGCTCCTGCAGGGTGCCCAGGTCGAAGGGCAGGGGGGCGGCTTCGCGTACGCGTTCAGTCGCCACCTTGGCCACGCGGGCAGTGCCCGCATTGCCCATGTCGGCGGCAGCCTGTTGCGCCAGCGCCTGGTTGAGGCACCGGCCCTGGTCGTCACAGGCATCTTCCGGGGCCCGCCACTGAGCGTTGAAGCCCTGGCCAGCCTGTTCGAGTTGCACGTCGATGGCCCAGAACGGTACCGGGACGAAGTCGGCGATGCTGCGATCACGGTCCACCACCAGGCGCAGGGTCGGGGTCTGTACCCGTCCTACCGGCAGTACGCCCTGGTAGCCGGATTGGCGCCCGAGCAAGGTGAACAGCCGGCTCATGTTCATGCCGATCAGCCAGTCGGCGCGGGAGCGGCCCAGCGCCGAGTGATAAAGGCTGAAGGTTTCCTGGCCCGGCAGCAGGCGTGCCAGGGCCTTGCGGATGGATGCGTCATCGAGGGCCGACAGCCACAGGCGCTGGATCGGCCCGCGGTAACGGCAGTGCTCGACCAGTTCGCGGGCGATCATTTCGCCTTCGCGGTCGGCGTCGGTGGCGATGACCAGCTCGCGCGCCTCGCCTAGCAGGCGTTTGACGGCCTTGAACTGGCTGGCGGTCTTAGGCTTGACCAGCATCTTCCATTTTTCGGGAATGATCGGCAGGTCGGCGAGGTTCCAGCGCTTGTAGCGTTCGTCATAACTGTCGGGCGGGGCGGTTTCGAGCAGGTGGCCGATGCACCAGGTGACGCAGACGTCGGTGCCTTGCCAGCAGCCGTCGGCCTTGCGGTTGGCGCCGAGCACTTTGGCGATGTCTTTTGCCTGGGAGGGTTTTTCGCAGAGGAACAGGCGCATGGCCGAGCACGCTTCATCGGGGGTGATGGGCACTAGGATGCGCAAGCAGGGGCGCAGAGGCAAGTTTTATCTGGATGGATGTACAGGTTTTTGTCAGTGGAGATGTATTGTCTTTGCTGGCCTCTTCGCGGGGCAAGCCCGCTCCCACAAGCCCTCCACTGCATTCAGGATCAGTGCAAGACTTGTGGGAGCGGGCTTGCCCCGCGAAGGGGTCAGTGAAACCACTGCTTATGGATCAGGCGCGCGAGTCGCGCACCATGTCCACATGCGGGATGCCGGCTTCAAGGAACTCTTCGCTGACTACGCGAAAGCCCAAGCGCTCGTAGAACGGCGTGGCGTGTACCTGGGCACTGAGCATCTGCTGCTTCAGGTCGCTGTTCTGGGCCTCGACGATGACCGCATTCATCAGTGCATCGCCAACCTTCAGGCCGCGCCAGTCCTTGAGCACCGAGACCCGGCCAATGGTGCCGTCAGGCAGCAGGCGGGCGGTACCGATCGGGTAGTCACCCTCCAGGGCCAGGAAGTGCACCGCGGTCGGATCGTCCGAATCCCACTCAAGCTCCGGTGGTACGTGCTGTTCGGCAATGAACACCGCCTCACGGATGCGGCGGATGTCGGCGTTGTCCTTATGCCAGTCGGCGAGGCGCACACGAATCTTATTCATTGGCGAATCCCAGGCTTCCTTGTTTGATCAGCTGCTGTACCAGCATAAGGCCATCTTCATCCTGCAGCCACTCTGCAAGGTTTTCGATGTGTAACGCATCGGCAGCACAGACCAGCTTCAGCAGCTCACGCAGTTTGGCCGGCAATGGGCAGCTGCGGCCGCTGGCGAACAGCATCAGGTCGTCGTTGAGCTCGGACCAGGCCATGCGCGCGCTTGGGTTGCGGATCAGGATGGCGCCATCTTCCAGCGCTTCGATCAGCTGTTCCTCAGTGAGCTCTTCACCCACGACCTGCTCCGGGTAGCGCGGCTCGGTCATGAACTGGCCGAACCAGGTCAGCAGCAGGTCTTTGTCACCCATGTGCTTGTCGAGCAGGCCTTTGAGGCGGTCGAGGGCGTCGTGCTGAATCTGGTGCGGGTCGCTGACCGGCTGGGCGTCGGCGTCGCTGTAGCGCTCTTCGTCCGGCAGGAACTGGCCGAGGAAGTCGGTGAAGTGGGTCAGCACTTCGGCAGCGCTTGGCGCGCGGAAGCCGACCGAGTAGGTCAGGCAGTCGTCTTCGGCTACGCCGTAGTGGGCCAGGCGCGGCGGCAGGTAGAGCATGTCGCCAGGTTCCAGGGTCCACTCACCGCTTTGTTCGAATTCGGCGAGGATGCGCAGGTCGGCGTGCTCGATCAGCGGGCTGTCGCTGTTGCACATCTGGCCGATCTTCCAGTTGCGCTTGCCGTGGCCTTGCAGCAGGAACACGTCGTAGTTGTCGAAGTGCGGGCCGACGCTGCCACCTGGGGCGGCGAAGCTGACCATCACGTCGTCGATGCGCCAGCTGGGCAGGAAGCGGAATTCTTCCAGCAGTTCGGCCACTTCCGGTACGAACTGGTCCACGGCCTGTACCAGCAAGGTCCAGTCACGCTCGGGCAGGGTGGCGAAGACTTCTTCTTCGAACGGGCCGCGGCGCAGCTCCCACGGGCGCTCGCCGTGTTCGAGCACCAAGCGCGATTCGACTTCTTCTTCAAGCGCCAGGCCGGCCAGTTCGTCGGGCTCGATCGGGCTGATGAAGTCGGGGAAGGCCTGGCGTACCAGCAGGGGCTTCTTCTGCCAGTAGTCGCGCATGAATTCGCGGGCCGAGATGCCGCCCAGCAGCTGCAGTGGAGTATCAGGATTCATGTTCAACCTATTGAAAAAACGTAATTTTCGTACGGGAATAAAAACGCCCGGCTAAGCCGGGCGTTGAACGCGTCGGTCAGCTTAGATGCGTTTGGCCTGCGCTGCCGCGTTACCGATGTAAGTGGCAGGGGTCAGCTGCTTGAGCTCGGCCTTGGCGTCGGCTGGCATGTCCAGGCCGTCGATGAAGGTCAGCAGCGCCTCAGGGGTGATGCCCTTGCCACGGGTCAGCTCTTTGAGCTTCTCGTACGGGTTCTCGATGTTGAAGCGGCGCATGACCGTCTGGATCGGCTCGGCCAGGACTTCCCAGCAGGCGTCCAGGTCGGCGGCGATACGTGCGGTGTTGACTTCCAGCTTGCCGATGCCCTTCAGGCTGGCTTCGTAGGCGATGACGCTGTGAGCGAAGCCCACGCCCAGGTTGCGCAGCACGGTGGAGTCGGTCAGGTCGCGCTGCCAGCGCGAGATCGGCAGCTTGCTGGCCAGGTGCTGGAACAGCGCATTGGCGATACCCAGGTTGCCTTCAGAGTTCTCGAAGTCGATCGGGTTGACCTTGTGCGGCATGGTCGACGAGCCGATTTCACCGGCGACGGTCTTCTGCTTGAAGTAGCCCAGGGAGATGTAGCCCCAGACGTCGCGGTCGAAGTCGATGAGGATGGTGTTGAAGCGGGCGATCGCGTCGAACAGCTCGGCGATGTAGTCGTGCGGCTCGATCTGCGTGGTGTACGGGTTGAACTGCAGGCCCAGCTCGTCTTCGATGAAGGCGCGGGCGTTGGCTTCCCAGTCGATCTGCGAGTAGGCCGACAGGTGGGCGTTGTAGTTGCCCACGGCGCCGTTGATCTTGCCCAGCAGTGGCACGGCGGCTACCTGAGCGATCTGGCGCTCCAGGCGGTACACGACGTTGGCCAGCTCTTTACCCAGGGTGGTCGGCGAAGCCGGTTGGCCGTGGGTGCGCGACAGCATCGGCACGTCGGCCAAGGCGTGGGCCTGGGCGCGGATGGCGTCGGCGATCTGGCGCATCAGCGGCAGCAGCACGTCGTCGCGGCCAGCGCGCAGCATCAGGGCGTGGGACAGGTTGTTGATGTCCTCGCTGGTGCAGGCGAAGTGGATGAACTCGCTAACCTTGGCCAGCTCAGGCAGTTGGGCAGCCTGCTCTTTGAGCAGGTACTCGATGGCCTTGACGTCGTGGTTGGTGGTGCGCTCGATTTCCTTGACGCGTTCGGCATGCTCGAGCTTGAAGTCGGTGGCCAGGGTGTCCAGCAGGGCGTTGGCTTCGGCGGAGAACGCCGGCACTTCGCCGATCTGCGGGTGGGCGGCCAGGCGCTGCAACCAGCGCACTTCGACCAGGGCGCGGAAACGGATCAGGCCGTATTCGCTGAAAATGGGGCGCAAGGCCTGGGTTTTGCCGGCATAACGGCCGTCTACAGGGGAAACCGCAGTGAGCGAGGAAAGCTGCATGGGGTGTTCTCGGACAGTCAGGCTTTTGGAAGGGCGCATATCATACATGAAAAAAGCGCCCGGGTCGGGTGGCTGACCAAAGGTCGGGCCTATAAAAACATCTCGCAGTGCCTTTGTGGGAGCGGCCTTGTGTCGCGAAAGGGTTGCGCAGCAGCCCCGGCAATCTTTGAGAGGCTGGGGCTGCTGTGCAAGCCCATTCGCAGCGCAAGGCTGCTCCTACAAGGGTCGGCGTTGCCTTCAGGAAGGCGTACGCATCATGTCGTACAGTTCGTTCAGCAGCTTGCGACGGCTGAACACCAGCTGCCAGCGATGGCCACCCAGCTGGCGCCACAGGCGCGCGGCGCGGATGCCGGCCAGCAGCAGGGCGCGGATTTTGGAGGCATTGCTGGCCTGCTGCAGGAAGCGCATGTCGCCGTGTACCTGGATACGCTGGCGCAAGGTGCTCAGGGTGTCCTGGTACAAGGCGCCACTGGAGGCGATGACGTTTTCATGAACCAGGCCAAAATGGTCGGCCTGTGACTGGATTTGCGGCAGGCGGTTGCCGATGGTGTCGAGCAGGTCGCCGCGCTTGGCCAGTTGGCGTTCCAGGCCCAACATGGACAGGGCATAGCGCAGGGGCTCGCGCTGCAGGCTGCTGGGGTCGCGCTCCAGGGCGCCGACCAGGGCGCGGTAGCCGTCCCGCAGGTTGAGGTCGTCACCGCCGAACACCTCCAGGGTGTCCTTGGGGTCGCGCACCAGCAGGCTACCCAGCATGCAGCCGATGTTGGCTTCGCTGGCCTGGCCGGTGCGGGCGATGCGGTCGACCAGCACGGCGGCCTGGAACACGCCGCCCAGGGCAATCAATTGCTCCTGCAGGTTGCTCATGCGCGCGGGCTCCAGGGCTCGGCAGTCTCGATCACGCCGCCGCCCAGGCACACCTCACCGTCATAGAACACCACCGACTGGCCTGGGGTGACCGCGCGTTGCGGTTCGTCGAACACGGCGCGGTAACCGCTCTCGGTCAGTTCCAGGGTGCAGTGCTGGTCGCTCTGGCGGTAGCGCACCTTGGCGGTGAGCTTGCGCGGGCTGCTGAGGTCGATCGGGTTGACCCAGTAGATTTCCGAGGCGAGCAGGGCGCGGGAGAACAGCCAAGGGTGTTCATTGCCCTGGCCGACCACCAACACATTGCGGGCCAGGTCCTTGTGCAGCACGTACCACGGCTCGTCGCCAGCGTCCTTCAGGCCGCCGATACCCAGGCCCTGGCGCTGGCCGATGGTGTGGTACATCAGGCCATGGTGGCGGCCGATGACTTCGCCGTCGGTGGTCTGGATTTCACCGGGCTGGGCTGGGAGGTACTGCTTGAGGAAGTCGCTGAAGCGGCGCTCGCCGATGAAGCAGATACCGGTGGAGTCTTTCTTCTTGGCGGTGGCCAGGCCATGCTTTTCGGCAATGGCGCGCACCTCTGGCTTTTCCAGCTCGCCGACCGGGAACAGGGTGCGGGCGATTTCTTTGCCGCCAACCGCATGCAGGAAGTAGCTCTGGTCCTTGTTCGGGTCGAGCCCCTTGAGCAGCTCGGTGAGCGCGCCGGTGTCGCGACGGCGCACGTAGTGGCCGGTGGCGATCAGGTCGGCGCCCAGCGACAGGGCGTAGTCGAGGAACGCTTTGAACTTGATTTCGCGGTTGCAGAGGATGTCCGGGTTGGGCGTGCGGCCGGCTTTGTACTCTTCGAGGAAGTGCTCGAAGACGTGGTCCCAGTACTCGGCGGCGAAGTTGGCGGTGTGCAGCTTGATGCCGATGCGGTCGCACACGGCCTGGGCGTCGGCCAGGTCTTCACGGGCTGTGCAGTATTCGGTGCCGTCGTCCTCTTCCCAGTTCTTCATGAACAGCCCTTCCACCTGGTAGCCCTGCTCCATGAGCAGAAGGGCGGAGACGGAGGAGTCCACGCCGCCGGACATGCCGACGATGACGCGGGTCTTGGCGGGGTCTTTGAGTGCTGGGCTGGTCATGGCTACCGATGTGTATCAGAGGGGAAAAACGCCGATTCTATCAAACCCGAGGCTGCACGTCAGTCGCGCAGCAGCGTGAGGCTGTGCAGCGGGCCGGCGAGGTAGTCGTCGAGGCAGCGCGGCACCAGCTCGCTGCGCCAGCGGGTGGGGTCGGCCAGCAGCTCGTCGCGGGTCAGCCAGACGGCGCGGACGATGTCGCTGTCCAGTGCCAGGTCGGCATGGTGGCGCACGGGGCGGGCGGCGAAGCAGATGCGCTGATAAGTCACGCCATTGCTGGGGGCGGTGTACAGGTAGATGCCGACCACGCCGGTCAGTTCGACTTCCCAGGCGGTTTCTTCGAGGGTTTCGCGCAGGGCGGCCTGGGGCAGGGTTTCGTTGGGTTCGAGGTGGCCGGCGGGTTGGTTGAAGACGTGCTGGCCGGCTTTGAATTCTTCGACGAACAGGAATTTACCTTCGTGCTCGACGAGGGTGGCGACGGTGATGTGGGGTTGCCAGGTCATTGAAGTGTCCTTGTCGATTGCCGGGACCGCGTTGCGGTCCATCGCCGGCAAGCCAGCTCCCACAGGTGATGCATAAAACTCAGGGTATGCACATTGCCTGTGGGGGCTGGCTTGCCGGCGATGGGCTGCAAAGCAGCTCCCAAGATCCAGAAAGCACAAACCCCGGTGCGTGGCCGGGGTTTGTGGGGTTACTTCAAGCGGACCTTACAGGGCGGCAATGGCGCTGTTGAAGGTCTGGCTTGGGCGCATCACCTTGGCGGTCAGCTCGGCATTCGGGGCGTAGTAGCCACCGATGTCGGCCGGCTTGCCTTGAACGGCGTTGAGCTCGGCGACGATGGTCGCTTCGTTCTCGGCCAGGGCTTTTGCCAGCGGTGCGAAGCGCGCCTGCAGGGCAGCGTCGTCAGCCTGAGCAGCCAGGGCCTCGGCCCAGTACAGGGTCAGGTAGAAGTGGCTGCCGCGGTTGTCGATACCACCGACTTTGCGCGAAGGCGACTTGTTGGTGTCGAGGAACTTGCCGGTGGCCTGGTCCAGGGTGTTGGCCAGGACTTTGGCGCGCGGGTTGTCGTAGGTGTTGCCCAGGTGCTCCAGGGAAGCGGCCAGGGCCAGGAATTCACCCAGCGAGTCCCAACGCAGGAAGTTCTCTTCAACCAGCTGCTGCACGTGCTTCGGTGCCGAACCGCCAGCGCCGGTTTCGAACAGGCCACCGCCGTTCATCAGCGGGACGATCGACAGCATCTTGGCGCTGGTGCCCAGCTCCATGATCGGGAACAGGTCGGTCAGGTAGTCGCGCAGCACGTTGCCGGTCACCGAGATGGTGTCCTTGCCTTCGCGGATGCGAGCCAGGGAGAACTTGATGGCATCGACCGGTGCCAGGACACGGATGTCCAGGCCAGCGGTGTCGTGATCCTTCAGGTACTTCTGGACTTTCTCGATCATCACGCCGTCGTGGGCGCGAGCCGGGTCCAGCCAGAACACCGCCGGGGTGTTGCTCAGGCGGGCACGGTTGACGGCCAGCTTGACCCAGTCTTGGATCGGCGCGTCTTTGGTCTGGCACATGCGGAAGATGTCACCAGCTTCGACGTTCTGCTGCAGCACGACCTGGCCTTTGCCATCGACCACACGAACCACGCCATCGGCCTGGATCTGGAAGGTCTTGTCGTGGGAGCCGTACTCTTCGGCTTTCTGCGCCATCAGGCCAACGTTCGGCACGCTGCCCATGGTGGTCGGGTCGAAGGCACCGTTGACTTTGCAGTCTTCGATGGTGGCCTGGTAGATGCCGGCGTAGCAGCGGTCCGGGATGATCGCCTTGGCGTCTTGCAGCTCACCGGCGGTGTTCCACATCTTGCCCGAGTCACGGATCATGGCCGGCATCGAGGCGTCGACGATGACGTCGCTCGGCACGTGCAGGTTGGTGATGCCTTTGTCGGAGTTGACCATGGCCAGGGCCGGGCGAACAGCGTACAGGGCCTGGATGTCGGCTTCGATCTCGGCCTGCTTGTCAGCTGGCAGGTCCTTGACGCGGGCGTACAGGTCGCCGATGCCGTTGTTGGCGTTGAAGCCCACTTCAGCCAGTGCAGCGGCGTGCTTGGCCAGCACGTCGTTATAAAACTCTTCGACGATGACGCCGAACATGATCGGGTCGGAGACCTTCATCATGGTGGCTTTCAGGTGCACCGACAGCAGCACGCCGGAGGCCTTGGCATCGGCGATCTGCTCGGCGATGAAGGCTTTCAGGGCTTTGCGGCTCATGGTCGCGCAGTCGACGATTTCGGCAGCCTTGACCGCGGTCTTGGCTTTCAGGACGGTGGTGGTGCCGTCTTTGGCGACCAGCTCGATGCGCAGGCTGTCGTCAGCCTCGATCAGGGCGGCCTTTTCGCTGCCGTAGAAGTCGCCTTGGGTCATGTGGGCAACGTGCGACTGCGAGTCGGCAGCCCAGGCGCCCATCTTGTGCGGGTGCTTGCGTGCGTAGTTCTTGACCGACAGCGGCGCGCGGCGGTCAGAGTTGCCTTCGCGCAGTACCGGGTTAACGGCGCTGCCTTTGATGCGGTCGTAACGGGCGCGAGATTCTTTTTCGGCCTCGGTGGACGGCTCGTCGGCGTAGTCAGGGATGTTGAAGCCCTTGCCTTGCAGTTCCTTGATCGCGGCCTTGAGCTGCGGTACCGAGGCGCTGATGTTCGGCAGCTTGATGATGTTCGCTTCAGGCGTGGTAGCCAGTTGGCCCAGTTCCGCCAGGTGATCGCCTACTTGCTTCTCGGCGCCCAGTTGCTCCGGGAAAGCCGCGAGGATACGGCCAGCCAGGGAGATGTCGCGAGTTTCGACGGCGATGTCAGCGGAAGCGGTGAAGGCTTCGACGATCGGCAGCAGCGAGTAGGTGGCGAGGGCGGGGGCTTCGTCGGTGAAGGTATAGATGATCTTGGAACGGGTGGGCATGCGGGTTAACTCTCTATGTGCTGAGCGTACTCGAGTCTCGAGGTGCGCAGGGTAGGCGCTTCGCCCTGGCGACGCCATGAGCGGAAAGTCGAGAGGCTGCGAGCGGTGATGGTGGATGCATCAGTCGAGCGTCAAGTGCTGAGCTGCGGTAACAGCCCAGGCTTTGTGGCCGTTCTTGGCCAAGGGCGAGCCGCATTTTCCTAGGGATCGCCCCAATGACCCTTCGGTCGCGGCGGAGTATATCAAACCCTTTGGGCTAATCAGCAAGGCCAAGTGACATCGGCGCCATTTATAAGACCAAAGACGTAGGGGCAATGTGGCGCGATGTCGCAGCCCTTGCAGGTCAGCAGATGTGGTTTAGGCTCATTGGATTGCAGGATGTCCAATCACACCCGAAAGCGGAGTAGTGCAAGCATGGGATACCAGAAAATCAAGGTTCCGACCGACGGCACCAAGATCACCGTCAATGCAGACCATTCGCTCAATGTGCCCGATAACCCCATCATTCCTTATATCGAAGGCGATGGGATTGGCGTCGATGTCTCGCCGGTGATGATCAAGGTCGTGGACGCCGCCGTGCAGAAGGCCTACGGCGGCAAGCGCAAGATTGCCTGGATGGAGGTGTACGCGGGCGAGAAGGCCACCCAGGTCTATGACCAGGACACCTGGCTGCCGCAGGAAACCCTCGATGCAGTGCGCGAGTACGTGGTGTCGATCAAGGGCCCGCTGACCACGCCGGTTGGGGGCGGTATCCGCTCGCTGAACGTGGCGTTGCGCCAGCAGCTTGACCTGTACGTGTGCCTGCGCCCGGTGGTGTGGTTCCAGGGCGTGCCGAGCCCGGTGAAAAAACCGGGCGATGTCGACATGGTGATCTTCCGCGAGAACTCCGAAGACATCTACGCCGGCATCGAATGGAAAGCCGGCTCGCCCGAGGCGAACAAGGTGATCAAGTTCCTCAAGGAGGAAATGGGCGTCACCAAGATCCGTTTCGACCAGGACTGCGGTATCGGCGTCAAACCCGTTTCCCGCGAGGGCACCAAGCGCTTGGTGCGCAAGGCTCTGCAATACGTGGTGGACAACGACCGCGAGTCGCTGACCCTGGTGCACAAGGGTAACATCATGAAGTTCACCGAAGGGGCCTTCAAGGATTGGGGCTACGAGGTGGCCCGTGACGAGTTTGCTGCCGAGCTGCTCGACGGCGGCCCCTGGATGACGTTCAAAAACCCCAAGACTGGGCGTAAGGTCATCGTCAAGGATGCCATCGCCGACGCCATGCTCCAGCAGATCCTGCTGCGCCCGGCCGAATACGACGTGATCGCCACCCTCAACCTCAACGGCGACTACCTGTCCGACGCCCTGGCGGCAGAGGTGGGTGGTATTGGCATTGCGCCGGGTGCCAACCTGTCGGATACCGTGGCCATGTTCGAGGCCACCCACGGCACCGCGCCCAAGTACGCCGGGCAGGACAAGGTCAACCCGGGGTCAGTGATTCTGTCTGCAGAGATGATGCTGCGCCACATGGGCTGGACCGAGGCGGCCGACCTGATCATCAAGGGCACCAATGGCGCGATTGCCGCCAAGACCGTGACCTATGACTTCGAACGCCTGATGGACGGGGCGACGCTGGTGGGCAGCTCGGGCTTTGGCGATGAGATGATCAAGCATATGTAAGGCAAGAGAAAACCGGTCGCCTGGCTAAAGAGGCGACCGGTTTTTTCGTATACCCACACGGAGCAGTGGTCAGGCTCTGGCGGTTTCGCTTGCGGTCTGGCCTTGGGCCTTGGCAGCCGCAGTGGCAGCGGCGTCCTTTATGTTGACCGCGTGCAGGCCTTTGGGGCCCTGGATGATGTCGAACTCCACGGACTGGCCAGCCTTCAGCGTCTTGTATCCGTCCATCTGGATGGCCGAGTAATGAGCGAAAAGGTCATCGGATTTACCTTCCTCGTTGATGAATCCGTAGCCCTTGGCATTGTTGAACCACTTGACTTTACCGCTTGCCATCCCTATGTCCCTCTGCAAAGGACTCCATCACTGGAGTATCATCCACTTCATCCGCATACGAACCATGCGAAAAATCTGGTTGACTGCGCGGATCTTTATCGACCACGGTGGGTTCTTATTGGTTGTAACACCGTTTTGCCGATAGTCAAGGTCATGCGGCGCGTGCGCCGGAGGCTGACTTTGCGCTCAACCCACAACTTTAACCTGTCGATCATGATGAAATTCTTTCCATGCATGCACCTAGTGAGATTCGACTAACATTCAATCAGGATCGCCCGCAATCGAATGAGGACGACGGCTCAGGTCTTGCTGTCCAGGAAGCCAAGCCGATCCTGCAGGCGCCACCGATGTACAAGGTGGTTTTGTTCAACGATGACTACACACCAATGGATTTCGTCGTCGAAGTGCTCGAGACGTTCTTCAGTCTGAACCGCGAGCTGGCGACCAAGATCATGCTGACCGTCCATACCGAGGGGCGGGCAGTGTGCGGATTGTTTACCCGTGACATCGCCGAAACAAAGGCCATGCAGGTCAACCAATACGCCAGGGAAAGCCAGCATCCGCTACTCTGTGAAATCGAGAAGGACGGTTAATCGCCGACCACTTGGGTATGAGGTGAAGCTATGTTAAACCGCGAGCTCGAAGTCACCCTCAATCTGGCCTTCAAGGAGGCTCGTTCGAAGCGTCATGAGTTCATGACCGTCGAACATCTGCTGCTGGCGCTCCTTGACAATGAGGCTGCTGCGACCGTTCTGCGCGCCTGTGGCGCCAATCTCGACAAACTCAAGCACGACCTGCAAGAGTTCATCGATTCCACCACACCCCTGATTCCGGTCAACGACGAAGACCGCGAAACCCAGCCGACCCTGGGCTTCCAGCGTGTGCTGCAGCGTGCCGTGTTCCATGTGCAGAGCTCCGGCAAGCGCGAAGTGACCGGCGCCAATGTGCTGGTGGCGATCTTCAGCGAACAGGAAAGCCAGGCTGTGTTTCTGCTCAAGCAGCAGAGCGTGGCCCGTATCGACGTGGTCAACTACATTGCTCACGGTATTTCCAAGGTGCCGGGCCATGGCCCCAACACCGAAGGCGACCAGGAGATGCAGGACGAGGACGGTGGCGAAACGTCATCGTCGAGCAACCCGCTGGATGCCTATGCCAGCAATCTGAACGAACTGGCACGTGCCGGGCGCATCGACCCGCTGGTGGGCCGTGAGCAGGAAGTCGAGCGTGTTGCGCAGATCCTGGCGCGCCGGCGCAAAAACAACCCGCTGCTGGTCGGTGAGGCCGGGGTGGGCAAGACGGCCATCGCCGAAGGCCTGGCCAAGCGTATCGTCGACGGCCAGGTGCCTGACCTGCTGGCCCAGAGCGTGGTGTATTCCCTCGACCTGGGTGCACTGCTGGCCGGTACCAAGTACCGCGGCGATTTCGAGAAGCGCTTCAAGGCGCTGCTCGGCGAACTGCGCAAACGCCCGCAGGCGATCCTGTTCATTGACGAGATCCACACCATCATCGGCGCCGGTGCGGCTTCCGGTGGGGTCATGGATGCGTCCAACCTGCTCAAGCCGCTGCTGTCGTCTGGCGACATTCGCTGCATCGGTTCGACCACCTTCCAGGAATTCCGCGGCATCTTCGAGAAGGACCGTGCCCTGGCGCGGCGTTTCCAGAAGGTCGATGTCAGCGAGCCTTCGGTGGAAGACACCGTGGGGATCCTGCGCGGGCTCAAGGGCCGGTTCGAGAGCCACCACAACATCGAGTACAGCGACGAAGCCCTGCGCGCCGCTGCAGAGCTGGCCTCGCGCTACATCAACGACCGGCACATGCCGGACAAGGCCATCGACGTGATCGACGAGGCGGGTGCCTATCAGCGCCTGCAGCCTGAGGCAAACCGAGTCAAGCGTATCGAAGTGCCACAAGTCGAAGACATTGTCGCCAAGATCGCGCGGATTCCGCCGAAGCATGTCACCAGTTCAGACAAGGAGCTGCTGCGCAACCTTGAGCGTGACCTGAAGCTGACCGTGTTCGGGCAGGACGCGGCCATCGACTCGCTGGCGACGGCGATCAAGCTGTCCCGTGCGGGGCTCAAGGCGCCCGACAAGCCGGTGGGTTCGTTCCTGTTCGCCGGGCCTACCGGTGTCGGCAAGACCGAAGCGGCGCGGCAGTTGGCCAAGGCGCTGGGTGTGGAGCTGGTGCGCTTCGACATGTCCGAGTACATGGAGCGGCATACCGTTTCGCGCTTGATCGGTGCACCGCCTGGCTATGTCGGGTTCGACCAAGGTGGCCTGTTGACCGAGGCGATCACCAAGCAGCCGCATTGCGTGTTGCTGCTGGACGAAATCGAGAAGGCGCACCCTGAAGTCTTCAACCTGCTGCTGCAGGTGATGGACCACGGCACGCTGACCGACAACAACGGGCGTAAGGCAGACTTCCGTAACGTGATCCTGATCATGACCACCAACGCCGGGGCAGAGACTGCGGCGCGGGCTTCGATCGGGTTTACCCATCAGGACCATGCGTCCGATGCCATGGAAGTCATTCGCAAGAGCTTCACGCCGGAGTTCCGCAACCGCCTGGACACCATCATCCAGTTTGGCCGCCTGAGCCACGAAACCATCAAGAGCATCGTCGACAAGTTCCTTATCGAACTGCAGGCGCAGCTGGAAGATAAACGTGTGCTGTTGGAGGTCAGTGATGAAGCACGCGGCTGGCTGGCGGCGTCGGGCTACGATGTGCAGATGGGGGCACGGCCGATGGCGCGGCTGATCCAGGACAAGATCAAGCGGCCGCTGGCTGAAGAGATCCTGTTCGGTGAGCTGGCCGAGCATGGCGGCGTGGTGCACGTCGACTTGCGCGATGGCGAGTTGGTGTTTGACTTCGAGACCACGGCTGAGGTGGCGTGACAGCGGGGGCCGCTTTGCGGCCCATTCGCAGCGCAAGGCTGCTCCTACAGGGTGTCACATTCCCAGGTAGGAGCAGCCTTGCGCTGCGAATGGGCTGCAAAGCAGCCCCAACCATTCTTGCAGGCACAAAAAAGCCCGGCACTTGGCCGGGCTTTTTCATGGCTTGGGCTTAGCGCGCACGATACGTGATGCGGCCTTTGCTCAGGTCGTAAGGTGTCAGTTCGACGCGGACCTTGTCGCCAGTGAGAATACGGATGTAGTTCTTGCGCATCTTTCCGGAGATGTGCGCGGTTACGACGTGCCCGTTTTCCAACTCCACGCGGAACATGGTGTTGGGCAGGGTGTCGACGACAGTACCTTCCATTTCGAAGCTGTCTTCTTTCGACATGCAGTTGAGCCCTCGGTGTCCAGTGTTGGCCCGACGCATAACCGCACCGGGCAAAAAAGTGGCGTGGATTATGCCGGAAAATAGTATTTCAAGCCAATGCTTTCAGTTGAGGGTGACCCAGCGCTGGTTGATCAGCAGCTCGATGGGGCGATACTGGGTCTTGTAGTTCATCTTCTTGCAGTTCTTGATCCAGTACCCGAGGTAAACCGCCTCCAGGTTCTGCCGAAGGGCTTCGGTGATCTGCCAGAGGATGGCGAAACGGCCCAGGCTGCGGCGCTCTTCATCGGGCTCGTAGAAGGTGTAGACCGCCGACAAGCCGTTGGGCAGCAGGTCGCATACCGCCACCGCCAGCAGGCGCCCTGCCAGGCGGAACTCGTAGAACCAGCAGAAGGGCAGGTCACGTACCAGGAAGGTGGAAAACTGATCACGGCTGGGCGGGTACATGTCGCCGTCGGCATGACGGGTTTCGATGTAGCGCCGGTACAGGTCGAAATACTCTTCCTTGAACGCCGGGCGTGCGGCGGTCACGGTCAAGTCGGCGTTGCGCTTGAGAATGCGCCGTTGCTGGCGGTTGGGGATGAAGCGCGCCGCCGGAATGCGTGCTGGCACACAGGCGTTGCAGTTTTGGCAATGGGGGCGGTACAGGTGATCGCCACTGCGCCGAAAACCCATCTCCGACAGGTCGGCGTACACGTTCACGTCCATTGGCTGGCTGGGGTCGAGAAACAGCGTGGTTGCCTGCTCCTCGGGCAGGTAGCTGCAGGAGTGGGGTTGAGTGGCATAAAACTTCAACCGCGCCAACTCTGTCATGATCAACCCCTTCGGTGAGACTTTGCCTTAAGTGTAAGCCAGCTCTGAGAACTCGCCTAGGGAACCCAGGTGGCGCTGTTGGGCTGGTCGAGGTAGCGGGCCAGGTAGTCGGCAAAGTCGGCGCGGCTGATGGCGCGCGCGCCCAGGCTGTGCAGGTGGTTGGTCGGCATCTGGCAGTCGATCAGCACAAAACCGGCCTGGCGCAGGTGTGCGACCAGCGTCACGAAGCCGACCTTGGAGGCATTGTCGGCGCGGCTGAACATCGATTCGCCGAAGAACAGGCGGCCCATGGCCAGGCCGTACAGGCCGCCGACCAGCTCACCGTCCTGGCGCACCTCCACCGAATGGGCGTAGCCAAGCCGGTGCAGCTCGCAGTAGGCCGCGCGCAGGGTGTCGGTGATCCAGGTGCCGTCGGCGTAGTCACGCGGCGCGGCGCAGGCGGCGATCACGCCGGCGAAGTCGGTGTCGAAACTGACCTGGTAATGGCCCTGTCGCATGAACTTGGTCAGCGAGCGCGAGACGTGCAGTTCGTCTGGCAGCAGCACGGTGCGAGGGTTGGGTGACCACCAGAGGATCGGCTGGCCGTCCTGGTACCAGGGGAAGCAGCCGTGGCGATAGGCCTGCACCAGGCGCTCGGGGCTCAGGTCGCCGCCGGCGGCGAGCAAGCCGTTGGGTTCGTGCAGGGCCTTTTCCAGGGGCGGAAAGGTCAGCGAGTCGCGGGTCAGCCAGGTAAGCATGGTCTATCGTGCGGTGGGGGAGGGGGGTGGTCAGCATGGCGTGGCTGAAAAGCAGGGTCAATCACTGCGGTTCATTCGCCGTAGCGCAGGCAGCCCTTTAGGCATTTTCCTACACATTCATGAGGCCTCAGGCACCATCCGAGACATTTGCTGTCACACCTGTGCAAAAACACAGCATAAGCCTTTGTCACAAAAGAAAATGCATGCTCAAATTGCAGCTAAGTGAAAGCAGCCCCCTCAAGCCCATGTGCGGCGCGCCGCCATGGCGGCTGGCGGGCAGTAATGTTAAAAGTAGTGGTTCATTGGCCAGACACCGGCCGATCACTATTGGACGCGCAGCACGCGCAGGAATAGACGCGTTTTGAAGAAATCCACCGCAACTCCAGCTCCCTTGCCAGTGCCTATGTGGCGGCAGCAGCTGCACTATCGTCTCAAGGAAGGTGCGTTGATCGCTGTCGGCGCCCTGTGCCTGTACCTGTGGATGGCGCTGCTGACCTACGACACTTCCGACCCTGGCTTCAGCCACACCAGCAACATTGACCAGGTGCAAAACGCCGCCGGGCGAGCAGGGGCCTACTTCGCCGACATCCTGTTCATGGTGCTGGGCTATTTCGCCTACATCTTCCCGCTGCTGCTGGCGATCAAGACCTGGCAGATCTTCCGCGAGCGCCACCAACCCTGGGAGTGGAGCGGCTGGCTGTTCTCCTGGCGCCTGATCGGGCTGGTGTTCCTGGTGCTGTCGGGCGCAGCCCTGGCGCATATCCATTTCCACCCGCCGGCGAGCATTCCGTTCTCCGCGGGCGGTGCCCTCGGCGAAAGTCTGGGCGAACTGGCGCGCAGCCTGTTGAACGTGCAGGGCAGCACGTTGATGTTCATTGCCCTGTTCCTGTTTGGCCTGACGGTGTTCACCGACCTGTCCTGGTTCAAAGTGATGGACCTTACCGGCAAGATCACCCTCGACCTGTTCGAGCTGGTGCAAGGCGCCGCCAACCGCTGGTGGGAAGCCCGCAACGAGCGCAAGCGCCTGGAGGCGCAATTGCGTGAGGTGGATGAACCGAGTTTCAACACCGCGCCAGCGGCTGCGCAGAAGCGCGAGCCGGTCAAGCCTCAGCTGCGTGAGCGTAGCGTCGAGCGCGAAGAGGCGCCCGCCCGGCCTGCCCCGACACGCGAACCCGTGGTGGCGCGCGAGACAGTGGTGCCCCGCGAGCAACCTGCGGCGCCAGTGATCATCCCGCCAGCCCCGGCCAAGGCGCCGGAGCCGAGCAAGCGGGTGATGAAGGAAAAACAGACCCCGCTGTTCGTCGACAGCGCTGTGGAAGGCACGTTGCCGTCGATCTCCATTCTCGATCCGGCCGAGCAGAAAAAGATCGAGTACTCGCCAGAATCCCTGGCCGGTGTTGGCCAGTTGCTGGAAATCAAGCTCAAAGAATTCGGCGTGGAAGTCTCGGTGGACTCCATCCACCCAGGCCCGGTCATTACCCGCTACGAAATCCAGCCCGCGGCAGGGGTCAAGGTCAGCCGTATCGCCAACCTGGCCAAGGACCTGGCGCGCTCGCTGGCGGTGACCAGTGTGCGCGTGGTCGAGGTGATCCCGGGCAAGACCACCGTGGGTATCGAGATCCCTAACGAAAACCGGCAGATGGTGCGCTTCTCTGAAGTGCTGTCGTCGCCGCAGTTCGACGAGTCCAAGTCGCCGGTTGCATTGGCCTTGGGCCATGACATCGGTGGCAAACCGGTGATCACCGACCTGGCCAAGATGCCGCACCTGCTGGTGGCCGGTACTACCGGTTCTGGTAAGTCGGTGGGTGTGAACGCGATGATCCTGTCGATCCTGTTCAAGTCTGGCCCGGAAGACGCGCGGCTGATCATGATCGACCCGAAGATGCTCGAACTGTCGATCTACGAAGGCATCCCGCACCTGTTGTGCCCGGTGGTCACCGACATGAAGGACGCCGCCAACGCGCTGCGCTGGAGCGTCGCCGAGATGGAGCGGCGCTACAAGCTGATGGCCGCGATGGGCGTGCGTAACCTGGGCGGCTTCAACCGCAAGATCAAGGACGCTCAGGAGGCCGGCGAGGTCATCCACGACCCGCTGTACCGTCGCGAGAGCATGGACGACGAGCCACCCGCGCTGAAGACCCTGCCGACCATCGTGGTGGTGGTCGACGAATTCGCCGACATGATGATGATCGTCGGCAAGAAGGTCGAAGAACTGATCGCCCGTATCGCCCAGAAAGCGCGGGCCGCCGGTATTCACCTGATCCTCGCCACCCAGCGCCCGTCGGTTGACGTCATCACCGGCCTGATCAAGGCCAACATCCCGACGCGCATGGCGTTCCAGGTGTCGAGCAAGATCGACTCCCGCACCATCATCGACCAGGGTGGCGCCGAGCAGTTGCTCGGTCACGGTGACATGCTGTACATGCCGCCCGGTACCAGCCTGCCGATCCGCGTGCACGGTGCGTTCGTTTCCGATGACGAAGTGCACCGCGTGGTGGAAGCCTGGAAGCTGCGTGGTGCGCCGGACTACAACGACGACATCCTCAACGGCGTCGAAGAGGCCGGCAGCGGCTTCGAAGGCGGCGGCGGTGGTGGTGACGGCGACGATTCGGAAAGCGATGCACTGTATGATGAAGCCGTGCAGTTCGTGCTCGAGAGCCGCCGTGCCTCCATTTCCGCTGTGCAGCGCAAGCTGAAGATCGGCTACAACCGTGCCGCACGCATGATCGAGGCAATGGAGATGGCCGGCGTGGTCACCCCGATGAACAGCAACGGCTCGCGGGAAGTGATAGCCCCAGGCGGCCCGCGCGATTGATGAACACCTTGCCGGGCGCCTGCTGGGCGCCTGGCTCATTTACTGTCCTACGAGGATTTCCATGCGCGCGATTCGCATGCTGTTGGTTTCTGCCCTGGCCATGGGCTCTGTGTCGGCCCATGCCGGCGAGTTGGACGTGAAGCGCCTGACCCAGTTGCTGGAAAAGTCGCAGACGATCGATGCCAATTTCTCTCAGCTGACGCTGGGTGCCGATGGCACCAGCCTGCAGGAGACCAAGGGCCAGATGACCGTCAAGCGCCCGGGCCTGTTCTACTGGCACACCGATGCCCCGCAGGAGCAGGTGGTGGTGTCTGATGGCAAGATGGTCACCCTGTGGGACCCGGACCTTGAGCAGGCCACCATCAAGAAGCTTGATGTACGCCTGAACCAGACCCCGGCGCTGCTGCTGTCCGGTGACGTGTCGAAGATCAGCCAAAGCTTCGACATCGCGTCCAAGGAGCAGGGCGAAGTCATGGATTTCACCTTGAAGCCGAAAACCAAGGACACCTTGTTCGACTCCCTGCGCGTGTCGTTCCGCAAGGGCCTGATCAATGACATGCAGCTGATCGACAGCGTCGGCCAGCGGACCAACATCCTGTTCAGTGGGGTGAAGGCCAACCAGGCAGTGCCTGACAGCAAGTTCAAGTTCGATGTCCCGAAAGGCGCGGATATCATCCAGGAGTAACCGGAGCCCGTGATGGACCTGTTTCGAAGCGAACCCGTCGCCCAGCCCCTGGCTGCTCGCCTGCGCCCGTCCAACCTGGACGAGTACGTTGGCCAGGAGCACCTGCTGGCGCGCGGCAAGCCGCTGCGCGAAGCGCTGGAGCAGGGGGCGTTGCACTCGATGATCTTCTGGGGGCCGCCCGGGGTGGGCAAGACCACCTTGGCGCGGCTGTTGGCGCAGTTCTGTGACGCGCACTTCGAAACGGTCTCGGCGGTACTGGCAGGGGTCAAGGAGATTCGCCAGGCGGTCGAGGTGGCCAAGCAGCAGGCGGCCCAGTATGGCCGCCGCACCATCCTGTTCGTCGACGAAGTGCACCGCTTCAACAAGTCGCAGCAGGACGCCTTTTTGCCCTACGTGGAAGACGGCACGCTGATCTTCATTGGTGCCACCACCGAAAACCCGTCCTTCGAGCTCAACAATGCGTTGCTTTCGCGCGCGCGGGTGTACGTGCTCAAGAGCTTGGACGAGCCGGCGCTGCGCAAGCTCGTCGATCGTGCCTTGAGCGAAGAGCGCGGCCTGGGCAAGCACAACCTGCAGGTGGGCGACGAGGCCTTCAAGATGCTCATGGCTGCCGCCGACGGCGATGGCCGGCGCATGCTCAACTTTCTCGAAAACGCCTCGGACCTGGCTGAAGATGGCAGCGAAATTGGCGTCGAGCTGCTGCAAAGCCTGCTCGGTGACAGCCGTCGGCGCTTCGATAAGGGCGGCGAGGCGTTCTATGACCAGATCTCGGCGTTGCACAAGTCGGTGCGTGGCTCCAACCCCGATGCCGCGCTGTATTGGTTCGCGCGCATGCTCGATGGAGGGTGCGACCCGCTGTACATCGCCCGCCGCGTGGTGCGCATGGCCAGCGAAGACATCGGCAACGCCGACCCGCGTGCCCTGAGCCTGTGCCTGTCGGCGTGGGACGTGCAAGAGCGCCTGGGCAGCCCCGAGGGTGAGCTGGCCGTGGCCCAGGCCATCACCTATATCGCCTGTGCGCCAAAGAGCAATGCGGTGTACATGGGCTTCAAGACTGCCCTGCGCGAGGCGGCCGAGCATGGTTCGCTGGAAGTGCCGCTGCACCTGCGTAACGCCCCGACCAAGTTGATGAAGCAATTGGGCTACGGCGACGAATACCGCTATGCCCATGACGAGCCCGATGCCTACGCTGCGGGCGAGGATTACTTCCCCGATCAGCTTGAGCCCCGCCAGTATTACCAACCCGTACCCCGTGGCCTGGAGCTGAAAATCGGCGAGAAGCTACGGCACCTGGCCGAGCTGGATCGCAGCAGCCCCCGGCAACGGAGAAAACCGTGATTGCATTGATCGCCGCCGTCAGTGCAGGCGGCATCGCCGGCACGTTACTGCGCTTCGCCACCACGAACTGGGTGGTTGCCCACTGGCCACGGCACTTCTATCTCGGTACGCTGGCGGTCAATTTGATCGGCTGCCTGTTGATCGGCCTGCTGTATGGCCTGTTTTTGCACAAGCCCATGGTCCCGGTCGAGCTGCGCGCGGGCCTGATCGTCGGCTTCCTGGGCGGCTTAACCACGTTTTCCTCCTTTTCGCTCGATACCGTACGCCTCATGGAAAGCGGGCAGATGCCCCTGGCTTTGGGCTATACCGGTATCAGCGTGGTGGGCGGGCTGCTCGCGACCTGGGCTGGCCTGTCCTTGACCCGATTCTGAACCAACACCTACACATAACGAGAGAACGATATGCTCGATTCCAAACTGTTACGCGGCCAACTTCAGGAAGTGGCGGATCGCCTGGCCTCCCGTGGCTTCAGCCTGGATGTCGCGCGCATCGAATCACTGGAAGAGCGCCGCAAGGCCGTGCAGACGCGCACCGAGCAACTGCAGGCCGAGCGTAACGCCCGTTCCAAGTCCATCGGCCAGGCCAAGGCCAAGGGCGAAGATATCGCGCCGCTGATGGCCGACGTCGAGCGCATGGCCAATGAGCTGGCCGCAGGCAAAGTCGAGCTGGACGGCATCCAGGCTGAGCTGGATGGCATCCTGCTGACCATTCCTAACCTGCCGGACGCCAGCGTGCCGGTTGGTGCCAGCGAAGACGACAACGTTGAAGTACGCCGCTGGGGCACCCCTAAGGCCTTCGACTTCGAAATCAAAGACCACGTCGCCCTGGGCGAAATCAGCGGTGGCCTGGACTTCGAAGCGGCAGCCAAGCTGTCCGGCGCCCGCTTTGCCGTGCTGCGTGGCCCGATTGCCCGTCTGCACCGCGCCCTGGCGCAGTTCATGATCAACCTGCACACCGGTGAGCACGGCTACGAAGAGCACTACACCCCGTACCTGGTACAAGCGCCGGCCCTGCAGGGCACCGGCCAGCTGCCGAAGTTCGAGGAAGACCTGTTCAAGATCAGCCGCGAAGGCGAGGCTGACTTCTACCTGATCCCAACCGCCGAGGTTTCGCTGACCAACTTGGTTGCCGGTGAAATCCTCGATGCCAAGCAACTGCCGCTCAAGCTGGTCGCCCACACGCCTTGCTTCCGCAGTGAAGCCGGCGCATCGGGCCGTGACACCCGTGGCATGATCCGCCAGCACCAGTTCGACAAGGTCGAAATGGTCCAGGTAGTCGAGCCATCCAAGTCGATGGAAGCCCTCGAAGGCCTGACCGGCAACGCCGAGCGCGTGCTGCAGCTGTTGGAACTGCCCTACCGGGTACTGGCGCTGTGCACCGGCGACATGGGCTTCGGTGCGGTGAAAACCTACGACCTGGAAGTGTGGGTACCGAGCCAGGACAAGTACCGCGAGATCAGCTCCTGCTCCAACTGCGGTGATTTCCAGGCGCGTCGCATGCAAGCCCGCTGGCGCAACCCGGAAACCGGCAAACCAGAGCTGGTGCATACCCTCAACGGTTCTGGCCTGGCAGTAGGCCGCACCCTGGTGGCGGTATTGGAGAACTACCAGCAGGCCGACGGTTCGATCCGTGTGCCTGAGGTGCTCAAGCCGTACATGGGTGGTGTCGAGGTCATCCGCTAAATGGATTACCTGCCACTGTTCCACAAGCTGCAGGGCGGCCGGGTACTGGTCGTCGGCGGCGGTGAAATTGCCTTGCGCAAAGCACGCCTGCTGGCGGATGCCGGCGCCGCGCTGCGCGTGGTGGCGCCCGAGGTTGACGGCCAACTGGCCGCACTGGCCCGGGAAGGTGGCGGTGAGGTCTTGGTGCGCGGCTATCAGGCGCCCGACCTGGTCGGTTGCCGGCTGGTGATCGCGGCCACTGATGACGCTGGGCTGAACGCCCAGGTGTCGGCCGATGCCCAGGCGCTCAACCTGCCGGTCAACGTGGTGGACGCGCCGGCCCTGTGCACGGTGATCTTCCCGGCCATCGTCGACCGCTCGCCGTTGGTGGTGGCAGTCTCCAGTGGGGGTGATGCGCCCGTGCTGGCGCGTTTGATTCGCGCCAAGCTGGAAGCGTGGATCCCTTCGGCCTACGGCGAACTGGCCGGGCTGGCGGCGCGGTTCCGGCACCAGGTCAAACGCCTGTACCCAGACGTCAACCAGCGTCGCGGCTTTTGGGAAAATGTCTTCCAGGGCCCGATTGCCGAGCGTCAGCTGGCCGGGCAGGGTGCCGAGGCCGAACGCCTGTTGCAGGCCATGGTCGATGGCGCGCCGGTGCAGCAGGGCGGTGAGGTGTATCTGGTCGGGGCAGGGCCGGGCGATCCGGACTTGTTGACCTTCCGCGCCTTGCGCCTGATGCAGCAGGCCGATGTGGTGCTGTACGACCGCCTGGTGGCCCCGGCCATCATCGACATGTGCCGGCGTGATGCCGAGCGTATCTACGTCGGCAAGCGACGCGCTGACCATGCCGTGCCGCAGGACCAGATCAACCGCCTGCTGGTCGACTTGGCCAAGCAGGGCAAGCGCGTGCTGCGCCTCAAGGGTGGCGATCCGTTCATCTTTGGCCGTGGTGGCGAGGAGATCGAACAGCTGGCCGAGCAGGGCATCCCCTTCCAGGTGGTGCCCGGCATTACCGCGGCCAGTGGTTGTTCAGCCTATGGCGGCATCCCGCTGACCCATCGCGACTACGCCCAATCGGTGCGCTTCGTGACTGGGCACCTCAAGGATGGCACCAGCAATTTGCCTTGGGATGACCTGGTGGCACCGGCGCAAACCCTGGTGTTCTACATGGGGTTGGTGGGCTTGCCGACCATTTGCGCCGAACTGATTCGTCATGGGCGTGCGGCCAGTACGCCAGCGGCGCTGGTGCAGCAAGGCACTACGCGCAATCAACGGGTGTTTACGGGCACCCTGGCGGATTTGCCGGCGCTTGTCGCCCAGCATGAAGTGCATGCGCCGACCCTGGTGATTGTTGGGGAAGTGGTGCAGTTGCGTGAGAAGCTGGCGTGGTTTGAAGGTTCGCAACATAGCTGAAACGGGTGGGGCCGCTTTGCGGCCCTTCGCAGCACAAGGCTGCTCCTACACAGGCGTGCGCCGGACCTGTAGGAGCAGCCTTGTGCTGCGAAGGGCTGCAAAGCAGCCCCGCTGTGTCACCGGTTAACCCAGATCCCCTGGCCCGCCAACCGCTCCCGATCATGCGCCACACCAAAGTCCTGCAATGGCCCTTTAGGCACGATCCCATTCGGGTTGATGGTCTTGTGGCTCATGTAGTAATGCTTCTGGATATGCTCCATATCCACCGTCTGCGCCACCCCCGGCCACTGGTACACTTCGCGCAGCCAGTTTGACAGGTTGTGGTAGTCGCTCAGGCGTCGCAGGTTGCACTTGAAGTGCCCGTGGTACACCGCATCAAAGCGCACCAACGTAGTGAACAGTCGTACATCCGCCTCGGTGAGGTACTCGCCAGCAAGGTAGCGATTGCGGCTCAGCACGTCTTCCAGGTAATCCAGCTCATTGAACACGTCGTCAAACGCGGCCTCGTAGGCCTCTTGCGTGGTGGCGAAGCCTGCGCGGTAGACGCCATTGTTCACCGCGGGGTAGATCCGTTCGTTCAGCGCTTCGATCGCCGGGCGCAAGGGCTCGGGGTAGAGGTCCAGGCGGTTGCCGGTCAGCTCGTCGAAGGCGCTGTTGAAGATGCGGATGATCTCGGCCGATTCGTTGTTGACGATACGCTTCTCTTTTTTGTCCCACAGCACCGGCACGGTAACGCGCCCGGTGTAGTGCGGGTCATCCTGGGTGTAGCGTTGGTGCAGGAATTCGAGTGCATCGAGGTGGTCGCCGGTGGAGCCCTGCTGCTGGTCGAAGGTCCAGCCATTCTCTTGCATCAGCCAGCTCACCACCGACACATCGATGAGCGGCGACAGGCCCTTGAGGGCACGGAAAATCAGGGTGCGGTGCGCCCATGGGCAAGCCAGCGACACGTACAGGTGATAACGGCCGGCCTCGGGTGCGGGCAACGCGTTGCGGCGCTGGGCGTTTTCGCGTTTGAAGGCCCCGTCTTTACCGGTTTCATACCACTGGTCGTGCCAGCGGCCGTCGATCAAAAGGCCCATGTTGAGCTCCTGGAACAAAGTTGTTTGTCGTTGGAGCCCAGTCTAGGGAATATCGTTCGAATAAATAGCGCAAAGACTCGGGGTCTTTAATCGATTAAATCGATGCGTTGCGTTCGCTCCAGTAGCGACGCGCTGTGGCGAAGGCGTCGTCACGGTTCTGCCCCAGCCCGCGCAAGGCCAGGGCCATGGTGGCGACCACGGCCATTTCGCCGTAGCTGTCTTCGGCTTCGCCCTGCCACACGGCGAGCAGTTGCTGCGGCTGCAGGCTCGGTGGTTTGACATGGCGGCGTTCGCTCAGGGCTGGCCACTCTTCATCCCAGGCCTCGCCCGCTGTAGTGCCATAGAGATGGCTGATGACATCGGGATTGACCTCGATCTCGCCGCCATCGCCCTTGATCACCACGGCATGGTCGCCGAGCAGGCGGCTAGCTTCACGGTGCACCGCCTGGTAGCCAGGGTGGAAGATGCTCTGCAGGCCGCAGCGTGCACCCAGCGGGTTCAGTACCCGAGCCAAGGAATGGATTGGCGAGCGCAGGCCCAAGGTGTTGCGCAGGTCAATCATGCGTTGCAACTGGGGTGCCCAGTCCTGCAACGGGAAAAACGCCAGCCGCTGCTGGTCGAGCGCGGTGCTGACGGCCGTCCAGTCGCGGCACAGCGGAATCTGCAGCTGTTCGAGCAGTTGTTCAGTGAACATGCGCCCGGCGGTGTGGGCGCCGCCGCCATGCATCAGGATGCGCACCCCGTTGTTGGCCAGGCACTTGGCCGCCAGCAGGTACCAGGGCAGGTGGCGCTTCTTGCCCGCGTACGTGGGCCAGTCCAGGTCCACGGCAATGTGCGGCGCTTGCAAGTGCGCGCGCAGGGCCTCGGTGAAACCGGCCAGTTCATCGGCGCTTTCTTCCTTGTGCCGCAGCAGCATGAGGAAGGCGCCGAGCTGGGTGTCCTCGACTTTGCCTTCCAGCAGCAAGGTCATGGCCGCGCGGGCTTCTTCGCGGGTCAGGCCGCGCGCGCCGCGCTTGCCTTTGCCAAGGATGCGCACGAATTCGGCGAACGGGTGTTCGGCGGGTGTTTCCAGGGTGAGCGGGCGTGGTTCGATCATATGCAGTTGGTCGGCTTGGGCAGGCCCGCCAGCTTGGCGGCAAGTTTGGCAGGAGTGCCGTTGAACAGGCGGTTCAGGTGCGGGCTGTTGCCCTTTTCAGGGCCCAGCTTCAGCGCGGTGTACTTGATCAGCGGGCGTGTGGCCGGCGAAAGCTGGAATTCCTGGTAGAACTGGCGCAGCAGCTCGAGGATTTCCCAGTGGTCAGCGGTCAGCGGGATGCCTTCACGTGTGGCGAGGGCATCGGCGACGGCAGGGGACCAGTCGTGCAGGTCGACCAGAAAGCCGTCTTTGTCCAGGGCAATCGTTTGATCGCCAACGTTCAGCGTACTCATAGCCAGCTGTTGACCTTGTCGTAATGCAGCGACAGCTCGACGAATGCAGCATAGTCCACAGGCTTGGCCAGGTCGTTTGCGACCGCGCGGGCGTGCAGGTCTTCTTCGAGGGCGAACAAACGCTGCTCGAGCGCGGCGGCTTGCAGCAGGCGCTGGGGCTCGCTGCCGGCGTGCAGTGCATAGACCGCATCACCGCACAGCAGCAGTGCATCGTCGGCACCGAGCAGGCGCAGGCAACTGGCCAGGCGGTCGTCGCCGAAGGGCGAGTGGGCAATTACATGCAGGGTTGTCATCACAGCGTTACCACCTGGTCAAAACGGGCGATCAATGCGGTCAGTGCCGCGTCGTCTAGCACCTGCACCGGTAGCGCCAGGGTGTCGGCGGCAAGGCCGCGCTGGCGCAGGCTATGGCTGCAGGCGAAGAGCGCTTCGACGCCGAACATCGGCAAAGCCTGCAGGTTGGCCGCCAGGTTCTTCTGTTGCAAAGTTGAAGGTTGCTGGCCCGGGGCGAGCTGGAACACGCCATCGTCCAGGAACAGCATGCCCGGCGGCAGGTCGAACGCGCCACCGGCCAGTGCGATGTCCAGCGCCTCACGGGCCGATGGGCCGTTCCAGGGTGCCTGGCGGCTGATGATCAACAAGGACTTGGCCATTTCAATCGCCTCCGAAGCAGATCAGCCGATCGGCACTCTGCGCCGCCTCGTGCAGTTGGCCGAGCCCGGACAGCTCCCAGGGCTTGGGCAGGTTCGCGGCTGGCCGTTGATAGCGGCTGGCTTCGGCCTCGTCGAGCACGCCACGGCGCAATGCAGCGGCAATGCACACCACCGCGTCCAACTGGTGGTGGTCGATGAAAGTGCGCCATTGGGCGGCGACATCCAGCTCATCCTGAGGCGTTACCACGTTGGCCGAGGCACTGTGCACCCCGTCCTGATAGAAGAACAACCGGGCAATCTCATGCCCGCCGGCCAGCACCGCCTCGGCAAAGCGCAGGGCGCGGCGCGAGGAGGGCGCATGGGCCGGGGAAAAAACCGCGATAGCGAATTTCATGGACAACTCATGCAAAGGAATGCCGCCATGATAAAGCAAAAAAGCCCAACCCCGCTCATACAAGGACCTCGTAGCCTTGTGCAGAGGGGGGGGCTTTTCAGCGAGGCGTTGAAGGGTCAGGCGCGCTCTTTGCTCTCTGGCAGGAACCAGTTCAGCACCAGGGCGCAAATACCGCCGGTGGCGACGCCCGACTCCAGCACATTGCGGATTGCCGCCGGCATGTGGGCCAGGAACTCAGGCACCTGGGCCACGCCCAGGCCCAAGGCCAGCGACACGGCAATGATCAGCAGGGCGCGACGGTCCAGCTGCGTGCTGGCCAGGATGTTGATACCCGAGGCCGCTACCGCGCCGAACATCACCATAGCCGCGCCACCCAGTACTGGCTCTGGTACCGCCTGGATTACTCCGGCAACCGACGGGAACAGGCCCAACAGCACCAGCATCACGGCGATCCAGATACCAATATGGCGGCTGGCGATGCCGGTCAGCTGAATAACGCCGTTGTTCTGGGCGAAGATTGAGCTGGGGAAGGTGTTGAACAAGCCGGCCAGCAGCGAGTTGGCGCCGTTGACCAGCACGCCGCCTTTGATCCGCTGCATCCACACCGGGCCTTCGACCGGTTGGCGCGAGACCTTGCTGGTGGCGGTGACGTCACCAATGGCTTCCAGCGACGTCACCAGGTAGATCACCAACATCGGGATGAACAGCGCCCACGAGAAGCTCAGGCCAAAATGCAGCGGCGTGGGCACCTGGAACAGCGCAGCCTCGTGCATGCCGGTGAAGTCCAGGCGGCCCAGGTAGCCCGCGAGCGCATAGCCCACCGCCAAAGCGATGACGATAGCGCAGCTGCGCATCCATACCACCGGGATGCGGTTGAGAATGACGATGATCGCCAGCACCACGCCCGACAGCAGCAGGTTTTCGCCATTGGCGAAGGTGCCGTTGGCCATCGCGCCAAAGCCGCCGCCCATGCTGATCAGGCCGACCTTAATCAGGGTCAGGCCGATCATCAGCACGACGATGCCGGTCACCAGTGGCGTGATCAGGCGTTTGACGAACGGCAGGATGCGCGAAACGCCCATCTCCACGAAGGAGCCTGCGATCACCACGCCAAAAATCGCCGCCATCACGCCTTCTACCGGCGTGCCTTGCTTGACCATTAGCGCACCGCCAGCGATCAGCGGCCCGACGAAGTTGAAGCTGGTGCCTTGAACGATCAGCAACCCCGCGCCAAACGGCCCGAAGCGCTTGCACTGAACGAAGGTGGCGATGCCGGAGATCACCAGCGACATGGATACGATCAGGTTGGTGTCCCGCGCCGAAACACCCAGCGCCTGACAAATCAGCAGGCCAGGTGTCACGATCGGCACGATGATCGCCAGCAGGTGCTGCAGCGCCGCCAACAGGCCGATCAGCAGCCGTGGCTTGTCCTCAAGACCCAGCACCAGTTCATTGGCAGGCGCCGATGCGCCTGGGCTGTGTTCGTGTGAGCTCATTGCAGAAAGCCGCCCCGGAAGAAAAAAGGAGCGCATTCTACGGGCTGAAGTGCAATTGGGGTAGTGGCAAGCACGATGGCGGCATGATCGGTGTCTATTCGCTCAATAAGCTGACTTTTAAGTCAGTCTTTGGCGCACAAAAAAGCCCGCCGAAGCGGGCTTTTCCATGAGGCGCAGTATCAGTCGTCGCGGCCCATGATGCCGAACAGCTGCAGCAGGCTGACGAACAGGTTGTAGATCGATACATACAGGCTGATGGTCGCCATGATGTAGTTGCGCTCGCCGCCATGGATGATCGCGCTGGTCTGGAACAGAATGCAGACCGACGAGAACAGCACGAAGCCAGCGCTGATCGCCAGTTGCAGGCCGCTGATCTGGAAGAAGAAGCTGGCAACCACCGCACCCAGCAGCACGAAGAAGCCTGCCGTGATGAAGCCGCTGAGGAAGCTCATGTCCTTGCGGGTGATCAGCACATAGGACGACAGGCCACCGAACACCAGTGCGGTCATGGCGAATGCCGAGCTGACCACTTCAGCGCCACCGGCCATGCCCAGGTAACGGTTGAGAATAGGGCCGAGGATGAAGCCCATGAAGCCAGTGAGGGCGAAGGTGGACACCAGGCCCCAGGCCGAATCACGCAGTTTGTTGGTGAGGAAGAACAACCCGTAGAAGCCGATCAGCACCACGAACACGTTCGGGTAGCCGACGCGCATCTGCTGGGCCACAAAGGCCATGACACCGCTGAAGGCGAGGGTGAGTGCCAGCAGGCTGTACGTGTTGCGCAGGACTTTGCTGATCTCCTGCTGCTCGACCTGCTGGCCGTGGTGTACGGCGTAATCCTGTTCGCGCATGGCGAGGCTCCTTGGTAAACCTGTGGTTTCAGACGTTCAGATGCTAGGAGTCTATCAGACGTCCTGCAACCCGCGACACAGAGAGTTTGACAGCGTGTTTCATTACGGTATTATGGCGGCCGCAAAACGAGCTGGAAGCGTGGCCGAGTGGTTTAAGGCAACGGTCTTGAAAACCGTCGATGGGCAACTATCCTAGAGTTCGAATCTCTACGCTTCCGCCATATTCAAAGCCCTGATTATTCAGGGCTTTTTGCGTTTTTAGGGCATAGAAAAACTACCCGTGGGAACACTCTTGGGAATGGTTTATCTCGGAAGCGCTTCTGATACGTCCGTAGGTCTGAGCCCGTCGATTGGCGCCTTCTCGAAGATGTCGAGCAACTGCCTACCTCGGCCCCAGCATGACTAAGTCCTTAGCTGCTCGCCTTCGCTTCGAGTTCGCCCCACTTCAGTCGAGCCAAGCTCAGATCGCTGCCTAAGGGTCTCGGCTTAGCTGACTTGTCCAGGAAGAAATATCTGATTCATTCCTTGCCGGGGTTCTTCTGCGCTTGCTGGTGCGCTTGCGCCGGTAGTAGGTGACCTTTTCAGCGAGTCGATGAGCTCGTTTTGTTACTCGCCCTCGGCCTGGCCAATAGCTCAGAGGTGCTGACCCCGCGCCCCTCGACGGTCGGTTGATGCTTTGTTTGCCGACCGCCATCCCCCACTGCTGCGTCGCAGATCAACTGCTTGTAAATGTTGTCGCCATCGATGCTAAGGCCGCCCCGCCCGAGTAGGTCGGCGGGCTTGAGTTTTAGGGGGAGGGGTTTAAAAGGCCAGGAGGCGCAGGTAAGTGCGAATAGAAGCTCGCGAGGATATAGCTTCGGTCGAAGCCGCACGACACAACGCAAGGTCGGACGGCCCCATTTTAGTGTCTTGTAGAGGGTTTGGATTTAACTCTTTCTGTATAGGCTCAATCCACAGCCGTGATAATCATTTGGAGCTTGGGCGACCTGGAATATGGCTAAGGATCGATTTGGAGAACCCGCCATCGACACAGATATCCTGCCCCGTGACATAGCCGGCTAGCGGGCTAATGAGAAATTCGATCACGTTTGCGATGTCTAGCGGTTCGCCGATTCTGGCCAGTGGAATGATCGCTTCTCGTGCTTTCTTGATCTGCGGATCAGCGTACATTTTTTCAGACATGGGTGTATGTGTCATGCCTGGCGACACGATATTGACCCGAATGCCTTCAGGTGCCCACTCCAGAGCGAGAGTTTGCGCCAGCATTGTTAATGCTGCCTTGGTGGGGCTGTAGGCGCCAGAGCCGGCGTGCGGAAGCTGGCCAGACATCGACGAGGTAAAGCACGCTGAGCCTCGGCTCTCGCGAAGATGCGGGTAGCTTGCTTTGGCAAGCAGCCAGGCGCCGCGAAGATTGACGGCGAACATGTCGTCCCAATCCTCAATGGACAAATTGCAGATCGCGCCGGGGCTGGCGACGCCAGCATTCGCAACCAGCGTGTCAAGCCCGCCGAATTCGGCTACTGCAGCTGCTACCAGTTGGTCAGGCACCGCAGGATCGCCGAGATCACCAGACAATGAGATCGCGACGCCACCCATAGCCATGATTTTTCGAACGATTTCATCCTGGGTTGCGTTTGGGGCTTGCCCACAAACGGCAATTTTCGGCTGCGAGCCCCGGGCAAGCGCAGCCTCCGCGATTCTCAGGCATACCGAAGCACCGATGCCGCTACTACCGCCACTCACCAAAGCTCTCATTTAACAACCCTCACACATAGATTTTGTTGTAGGTGGAAGCCTTAACCTACAAAACCGGGTGCAATTTTGCAATCAAATTGACAATGGAATTCCATTACGTTATGTTTTTTTCACCATCAGAATGACCTTGACAGCGCAACGGCTGTCGCCATCCACATACATCCATGGTCGCGTCTTCCTCTAAGCGATAGTGGTCAGCCTACAAAATTCATAATATGAATGGCCCGTTTCACTCCGGTGAGTACTCAACTGAAAGGATGTTTCGATATGATCATCAGCACGTTTTCTTATCTGTGGTCATCCACGGCAATCGATGCAATTGCGCAGCTCTCTGAGCATGGGCACCGTGTGTTCGAGGTGCCCGTAAGTTCGCCACATTGCTGGCCGGTGGAAATGTCGACTGCAGAGCGTTCTGCTGCAAGCGTGCGTCTGCGTCAGTACGATGCCAAGATCAGGTCGCTCAATGCCGGCGGCTATGACGTCAACTTGGCAAGTCCCGCCGCCAACATGCGTCAGAAGAGCATTGATCACATTAAGGCGGTGATTGACCTGGCTGTCGCTTGGGATACCCAGGAGGTGGTGATATCTCCTGGCACGCGGCGCCCGATGATTTCTCCACCGCTCGAAAAGACTTATGATTGGATGTACGAGAGCCTGGCGGCTCTGACGCCGCTGGCGAAACAGGCTGGTGTGCGCTTGCTGCTAGAAAATACCCCGTATTGCTTCACCCCTACGATGCGGGAGTTGGCTGAGGTTGTTGATACTGTCAATGATGATGTCGTCAGAGTCGTTTATGACATCGCCAACGCTGCTTACATAGGTGAGGACCCAGTAGCGAGTTTGCTGGCCTACCAGAGTGCTATCGACTTTGTGCATGTGTCCGACACCGGCACGGATGTGTGGGGGCATGATCCAGTTGGTACCGGAGTGGTAGACTTCATCGGATTGGGTGAGGCCGTTCACGCGACCTGCGGTATTGAAAACTGCGTGCTCGAAATCATCCGCGAAGAAAACGCCTTATATGAACTGAACAAAGGTGTGCAGGATCTGCGTGAGAAGGGGTGGAACATTCGGTAGTTGCCTTTCTATCGCTCGTCGCCCCAGTAGCCCTGAGGCCCGCAATGGGCCCAGGTGCAAGTTAGAGCATTAGCGCGCAGCTTACGAGTCTCCCCCGCTGACAGATGTCCACAGAGACCAGCACTCTCCCACCCTGCTGGCCGAACGTTTCAAGTGTTCAATATGAGCATCCAAGGTTTCCTCGCGCATGCGTGCAATGGGGCCGGCGATGCTAAGGGTTGCCACCGGAGCTGAGTTGCTTGATCGTGAGGGGTCGAATACAGGCACTGCCACGACGCACACGCCCACTTCGCCTTCTTCTCGTACTACCGCATGCCCCTCTTTGCGAATCAGTGCGATGTCATCAAAAATGTCGCGAATCGAAACGCGTGCGTTGGGCCCTGCATATTCTCGGCTATTCTCGATATCCCAGGCGGCGAGAATGCGCATGGCGCGCTCATCACGCATAGTGGAGAGCCATGCTTTGCCTGCCGCAGTGGTATGGGGAATGATTTTTTCGTCTAGGGCGCGGCGGTATTGAAGGCCCCTGGTATTTTTCGTGGCCTGCAGTACCCAAGTCAGATGATCCTCTGCAACTTCCGCCAGGCGAACATGCTCGCCGGTTTCGCTGGCTAGTTCGTTGAGCAAAGGTTGCATGATCCTGGAAAACCCAGTTTCAGTGATGTAGTTCACGCCCATGCTGGGAATTTTCAGCGTCAGGCAGTAATGGTCCTGCTCGTCCTGGTAAACGTAGCCTCTTTCCCGCAGGGCGCTCAATATACGGTGAGCCGTGGCCATCGCCACTTGAGTCTGTTCACTGATTTCAGACAGGGCGAGGCCGCCTGGATGGGAAAGGAGCAGTTCCAGAGTATTGAAGTAGCGGCCTATATGTGACAATTTTTAGTCCTTTGTTTCGCGTCAGGGCATTATAGGGTGATGGGGGCGCCACCCAGGCGATCTGACTCATAGGCCGCCTCGATGATACGCATGACGCGGTGCATGGTTGCTAGCCCGGCGCCTGTATAAGCAACGTCTCGGTCAGGCGCGAGAATGTCGGTTACGAAGTTGTCGTAATACACGTCAGAGTTCAGGCTCATGTGCAGTTCACTTGCCTGCCCGGCCGCGTTGACCAGCCGCAAGCCGTCAGCGGTAGAGCGCGCATAGAACTGATCAGTTGACATTGAAAATGAATACTCCCGCTGCTCGGGTGTATTGGCGGGATAATTGTACCCCGTTTCGATAGTGCAGATGCAGCCACTCTCGGTCACCAGGGTCATCAACGAGCCGATCTCTACTGCTGTCAGTAACGAATCGCGATACATCACTGCCGACACGCTGCGAATCGCTTCTCCGGAGATTTCCTCAACCAGATCGACGAAATGAGGGGCGAGATTGATCGTGCATCCGCCCCCCGATCGTTTTGGCTCAAGCATCCAAGAGCAACTGTTAGCCAGGTAGCGTCCAGGCGGGCCAGCGTTGAATCGAAACGCCAGGGTTCTCCACTTGGCTTCACTCTGCCTGGCTTCTTGTTTTAGGCGGTTCAGTAATTCACTGTGCCTCCATATCAACGGCACCGCCACGAATAGACCGTTGGCTTCGGTGCGTTGGTAAAGGTCCAGCACCTCATGCTGGGTTAGCCCGCAAGGCTTTTCCATCGCGAAGGGGACCTTTTGCTCGATCAATGCCTCGCCCATGGCATACAGCTCATCATGCGGGCCAAAGGCGAAGGCAAAATCAGCTTTCTCGTTTTCCAGCAGGGTTTCCCAGCGATCGTAAAGTTGCGCTCCGAAACGCTGGGCGAGAGCGGGCCCCCGCGACCCCGTTGCGTCGGACACCGCCGTGACCGTTACATCAGGCAAGCGCTCAAGCGCATCGAGATAGAGCGGGGTGTGCCAGTGGCTGACTTCTAGGAGAACGACTTTCAAACATCCACCTTTATAAATAAGTATGTTTGACAAACCTGCGGTGCCATGGAGGTTACGGATCGAACCGCGAAAGAATAGCGCGCAAGCTACATTTTTGAGGTTGCAAAACAGCCTATCACGACCCTGTTATGAACGAAAGTAAGTTACGTTTTGATCGGGCGCTGTGGAGCAATAGCAGTCGGCGTGAGGGGTGCGCGCATGCCGAAAGCATGCGCATCGTGGAATGTTCTGATTGGAGTGATGAAGAGGGTGCGGGCTGGCAGTCAAGGGAGGGGTATGGGAGGCTACAATCCCGTCGAGTAACGGCGCTCGATGTCTTCAAAACCCAAGAAACTAAGAGCCAGCAAGGCCTGGCCTACGTGCATGGGCTGGCCGTCAAGGGTTTTGCATCCGCGTGATTGTGCCTCAATTAATAAAGCGGTCGGCTCGGCTCGAGTGATGATGTCGACCACCACCGTAGCTGGGTTCAGGCGCGCTGCTTCTATTGGCATCGGATCATCAGGGTTCATGCCAAGCGGGGTAGCATTGATAACGATGTCATGACCTGTAGGGTCTGGAGGCCCTGCTTGTACGTTGCACGCCCCTTCTTTGCCAGCGTTTTGCGCCAAGTCAGCGGCGCGGAGCGGATCCAAATCTGAAATGGTCAGTGAGCGAGCGCCAGCAGCGGCAACGGCGAAAGCGATGGCCCTTCCCGAGCCCCCAGCTCCGACCAGGAGAACTGATTTCCCGTGTAGAGAAACACCCTGACGCTGCATGCCCAGTACGCAGCCGAGCCCATCGAACACAGCTCCCTCCCAGCGACCGTCCTTGTCGCAGCGAACCACATTGATTGCGCCGATCTGGCGCGCGGTAGGGTGAAGAATGTCTACGACTTCAAGCATGGTTTGCTTGTGCGGCATGGTGACCAGTAGTCCAGCGAGGTTGCGGATTGTGCGCGCGCCTTTTACGAACTCGGCCAGGCCCTGCGTACCGACCTCCAATGGAATGCAGACGGCGTCAGACTGTGCTTCGGCGAATAGCCTATTCAGCAGCATCGGGGATTTGGCGCTCTTGAGCGGATCACCTATCAATCCATAGATGCGCGTTGTGCCGGTGATGAGTGGATGCATGTGAACCTACTGTAGTTGACGGGGGCACGCCAATTGCCAGCTCGCAGCTGTTGGACTTTGTTGCTGGCGGCGCACACGTTTATCGCCGGGGTGCTTAACGTGCTGCGCAGAGCAACTGCGCAACACGTTGAGAGTGATGGGGCTGGTTGTCAGTCGGGCATCACTGGAGTTGATTTTTGAGCGCTTGATTGGGGGTGCTAGTGCTCGATCTGGGATTGGATTTTTCCCGCAGCAGTTCGTACTCCTCTTTCGACATTGGCACAGCGTTGGGGTCACCCAGTTCGCTCAGACGAATACGGAACGTTTCGCGGGTAGTAAACGCCGCAATGGCGCAGATGGCACAGATACCGAAAGTCAGCGCTCCAATTTTCAGAGGGATATTTTCGGTGCCAGGCGGCGCAACCGATACGAACAGGGCTGGTAGAAACGCAGTGCATGCCACGCCGATGTTTTGACCGATGGCCATACCAGTGACGCGTACCCGTGTGCGGAACAACTCAGGGAACATGCTTGGGAAAACACCATTGAAACCTTGGTAGGCCACGCCCCACATCAGAAGCGAGAGAATCAAAGACAGCCAGAGATTGTGGATACTGATTGCATAGAGGTACCCAAACGACAAGAGACCGCCGCAGAGCACGCCCACGATCACCGGGGGGCGACGGCCAATTTTGTCAGAGAGTTTACCGACGAATGGGATAAGTATCACAGCGCACAAATTGCCCAGGACAGGAATCCACATGAACAAGCCGGAGGGAAAACCAATACCGTAAGCTGGCTGGACTGCATAGGTGGCGCCGAACACGGAGGCGAGGATTGCAAGTACTGCAGAGAGTGCCATGCAGATGACACGCAACACATCCTTCCAGCTTTCGGTGAGTACCTCGACTACTGGCAATTTACGAGGCTTGTCCTGTGCTCGCGCCTCCGCGAAGACTGGGGCCTCATGTACTTCGCGGCGGATGATCCATCCGACCACAAGCACCACAGCGCTAAGCAAGAAGGGAATTCGCCAGCCCCATGACGCAAAGTCATCCGCAGGCATGAATTGGGCGAGCGGCAGGAAAACCGCCGCCGCGAGCAGTTGCCCGGCTTGCACCCCTTGAAGGGTGAAGCTTGCGAAGTAACCACGGCGCCCGTCAGGTGCATGCTCCATGGTCATAGAGCTTGCGCAAGACACTTCACCGGCAACCGCGAACCCTTGGATCAGGCGCAAGATAATCAGTATTGCGGGAGCCCACACGCCGATCTGCTGGTAGGTTGGGAGTAAGCCAATGCACATGGTCGAGAAGCCCATCAAGAACATGCAGTAGACCAATACTGTCTTGCGGCCATGGCGGTCACCCAGGTGCCCTAGCACCACTGCTCCTATGGGTCGTGCGATGTACCCAACGCCGAAGCTAGCGAGTGAAACGATGATTCCTACGGTTGGATCGTCCGTTGGAAAAAACAGTTGCGGGAAAAGCAGGGCAGCGGCAGTCGCATAGATGAAAAAGTCGTAGTACTCCAACGCCGAGCCGATCCAGCCGCTAGCTGCGGCCTTCCTTGACTGACGCTTGGAGTGTGGATCGCTCGGGATGCCATGGCTCATGAAGTGTCTCCGGTACCGTAATTTTGTTATTGTAACGTCGTTCCATTTGTAATGTTGTTCCCGCGCATTGCCTTTGTCAAGCGTGCTGGCACGGTTCAGGTTCATGAGTCGGCCAGCCCTTGGGCTGGCTGTTCACGAGCCATTCATTGTTTATGGGAGCGGTAGGCCCGCCAGCGTGAGTTGCAGCCTCATCGCTGTACTTCTAGTGAGCCGGGTATAGATAAGGAGTAGGGGACGGGCCAGCGAGTGAACGTATTTGCGTTGACTTGACGATCACGTGATGATTACTATTGTAACTGTGTTCCAGATAGAACGGCGTGACATTTTTTGTTGGCGCTGCTCAAAACCAGCTGAGAATAATCCCATGAGAGTCGTTAAAGGTGCTGTTGATCGTTGCCTTGAGGCTATCGAGCTGCTGGCTCGTGAGGCCCGCTGGATGCGAATGTCCGATATTGCAGGTGAATTGGGGATGGAAAAGGGGCCTGCGCACCGTGTGCTTGCGCAGTTGGTGGAGCAAGGGTGGGCCGAGCAGGATGAGGCGACGTCCCAATACCGTCTGACACTCAAATTGGCGCTTTTGGGGCAGCGTTATCTGAACGGCATCGGATTGCCGGAGCTTGTTCAGCCGATCATTGAAAATGTAGCGTCTTTATCCCATGAGCTGGTACGCCTGACTGTCGTCTGCGAGGGCGGCTTGTCCTGGCTGGCCTCGGCTCAAGGCGCTGCACCTGGGTTGATGTACTCGCCCGCCATGGATCAGCCTATCAATCTGTACACCACCGCTAATGGCAAAGCCTGGCTTGCATCTATGCCTGACGAGCAAGTTGTCGAGATTGCTATCCGCGACGGTCTGGGCAAAGACCAGGGTACAGGCAAGGGTCCTCGGGCTATCAATACTGTCGAACGCTTACTTTCCGACTTGGCGGCGACCAGAGCACGGGGCTATGGACTCGTTGTGGAAGAGGCTGAGGCCGGCGTGTGGGCAATCGCGGTTCCGGTGAGGCTCATCCCATCTGGAATTGTGGTCGGGACCATGAGTATCGCCGGTCCGGTGTTGCGCATGCATCCAGACCGCTACGAGGATTTGCATGCACTGCTCGAGGATGCTGCGAACAAGCTCGGTACGGTATGGCCTCGGCAATCCAGCGTGCAGGGATGAAGTACATGGATAAGTTCAGTCAATCAGCCGATGCGCCTGAATCCATCCTTCTGCAAGCCGCCGCGCACCTCGCGAACGCACGGCAAACGGGTAATAAATTAGATGCCCTGCCATGCAATGAGATTTCACTGAGCCTAGAGCAAGGCTTCGAAATACAGCAGCATGTCGGTGTGCTGGCCGGGAAAAAAGTGGGCGGATGGAAATGCGCACTGCCCAAGCCTGGCAAGTGGATAGTCGCGCCCATCTACACCGATTGCATCGTGAGCTGCGATCAATACTCCCTGGGCTTCGCAACTTCCAAAGTGCGAATCGAACCTGAGCTTGCATGCGTGTTAGGGGCCGGCCTTCCTGCCCGCGCGGCACCTTACACGGCCGACGACATAACGCGCTCTATCAGCCAGGTACACCTTGCGCTGGAGGTGATCGACTGTCGGTACACCGATCCGCAAAAGGTTACGTTTGAGCAGTTGCTGGCTGATGGGTTGTTCAACCATGGGCTAGTCCTGGGGGCACGTGCCGTTTCACTAGCCTCGAACAATTTGCCCACTCACCTTGATGTAACGCTTAGTCATCCGGGTGTCGAGCCTGTGAGCGTTGCCGGCACTCACCCGGATCAAGACCCCGTCTCGCCGATCGTCTGGCTTGCAAATTTTCTTTCTGCACGGGGCATTGATCTGCAAGCGGGTCAGGTCGTGATCACCGGCTCCTATGCAGGGGTACTCGAAGTTCCCACTCACCAGCCGCTGGACATCCAGTTCGGCGAGGCAGGTTCACTGTCTGTCTTTTTTTCAACGCTTGAGGAGTAACGTATGCGCTTGGTTCGTTTCGGTTTGCCTGGACAAGAACTGCCTGGGATTTTGGATGCTCAAGGACAGGTCAGGGATCTCACTGGCATCGTCGATGATATCGATGCAGCGGCGCTGTCGCCGTCCAGCATCGAGAAGCTGCGCGGTGTCGACATTGAGCGTCTGCCGTTCGCGCCTGCTGGATCGCGTCTAGGGCCGTGTGTGGGCAGTGTGCCGAACCTGATCTGCATCGGTCTCAATTATTCTGACCACGCCGCCGAGACCAACACGCCTATTCCGAGCCAGCCAGTTGTATTCAATAAACACACAGGCTCTATCAGCGGTGCAAACGATCCTGTGATTCTGCCGGGTGATTCGAAGAAGCTCGACTGGGAAGTTGAACTGGCCATCGTGATTGGTTCACCCGCCTGGCACGTAGAAGAAAGCAAGGCGCTGGATCATGTGGCCGGATACTGCCTGGCTAACGATGTCTCCGAACGTGCCTATCAGCTTGAGTACGAAGGGCAATGGACCAAGGGTAAGAGCAGCTTTTCCTTCGCGCCACTTGGCCCTTGGTTGGTGACTCGCGATGAAATCGCCGATCCGCAGAACCTCGACCTCTGGCTGGAAGTGAACGGCAAGCGTTATCAGAACGGTAACACTCGGACCATGATTTTCAGTGTCGCGCACATCGTTTCTTACCTGAGCCGTTTCATGCCGCTCATGCCGGGTGATGTGATTATCACCGGGACACCACCAGGTGTTGGGCTTGGACAGAAACCAAATGTGTTTCTCAAGGCGGGTGACGTCATGCGCGTAGGGGGCACAGGGCTGGGCGAACAGTCTCAGGCGGTAGTGCCGTATGTAGCGGAAATGGGAGCTGCCTGGGTTGCGGGCCGTCATCCTAACGTTGATTAATGCCGGAGAATGAGACATGAGCTTTGCAGGAACAGGTGTGGTTGCAATTTGGCATGATCTTGTGCCCGACGCGCGGGATGAGTTCTACGAATGGCATAACCGTGAACACATGCCAGAGCGCGCGGCGATTCCGGGATTTCAGCGGGGGCGACGATACATCGCGCTCGATGCTGGGCCTGCTTATTTCAATCTGTACGAGGCTGATTCTGTCGAGGTGCTGGGGGGGCCAGATTACCTGGCTCGCCTAAATGCGCCGACGCCATGGACACAGAAAGTCGTGCAGTCATACCGTAATGTCGCTCGATCGATTTGCGACGTTCATTACACGGCCGGTGTGGGTAATGGCGCTTATTTGGTGACCCTGCGCTTCAATGTCGCCGTCGAGCGCTACACGGACGTTCTGCAAGCATTGCGCGATCGAATGTTGCCCCCGCTGGTCGATGCACAAGGGATCACCGGTGTCCACTTCTGCACCGCTGATGAAGCCGTCAGCAAGGTTGAGACTGCGGAGAAGAAGGCCCGATCAGAGGGCACTGAAATTCCATCCTGGATCATCATGATCGAAGGTTGCGCGGCTGACTATGTCGGACATATCAGAGAGCGACTGGTCGCGGAGTTGAGCAACCTGCTGGACGACCCTGAGCAGCAGCTCGCCACCACGCTTTACCAACTGGAATACACCCGCTGCAAGACACCTTCCAGCGCGGGTTGAGATTTGCTGACCTGCAGCGACACTGCAGGTAGTGCTTGATCGTTTTCCTCTTCTGGGCGCGCCTCGCCAAGTGTCATGCGCTGTGTCTCTGGCGTGCTCATTTTTTGACTTTACAGAGGGTACCGGGAGTTTGGCCTGCGCTCACGAATTAACGGGCTCGGCCGTCGCCGTCTGCTGGAGTCGCAAGAATAGCGCGCCGCTCTTAGCCACGCGCTGCGCCACGGAGGCGCAGTAATAAGCCTGAGGTCATGCAGGCTTGCGCTATTCATAGAAAACGGAAGAACCCTCTGCTTGAAGGGGGCGTCAATTAATAGAAAGCGTTGTACAAAACCTCGTTGAATGAATGCTCGGCGTGACAAGCTGCGTTTATATTAAATGTCTGTGATGGAAATAATAAAAAATGAAAATCCGCGCATCCGAATATATTTACAATAACGCAAAGGTATTTTTTGTTCTGCCGCTTCTCAGTACGGTAGTCTGCGTGCAGGCAACCGAGGCTGGATTTATAGGGGATTCAACTGCTGCGCTGGCGCTACGTAATTTTTACATTAACCGTAACTTTGTAAGCGACTCTGCCACTCAAGGCAAAGCAGAAGAGTGGAGTCAAGCTTTTATCATGAATTATAAGTCGGGCTTTACCCAGGGGCCGGTGGGCTTTGGCGTTGACGCCCTGGGGCTGTTCGCCGTGAAGTTAGACAGTGGGCGTGGCACCCGAGGAACACAATTGCTGCCCATTCATGACGATGGCCGCGCGGCCGATGATTACGGGCGTTTGGCAATTGCAGGTAAAGCGCGGTTCTCTTCTACAGAGCTCAAGGTCGGCGAATGGATGCCCACGCTGCCAATCTTGCGTTCAGATGACGGCCGGTCGTTACCCCAGACGTTCCGCGGTGCACAGATTACTTCTCGAGAAATCGAAAATGTTACCCTCTACGGCGGGCAATTCCGTGCTAACAGCCCGCGAAATGATGCCAGCATGGAGGATATGTTCCTCGCGCAGAAACCGGGCGTTACCTCTGATCGGTTCAACTTCCTGGGTGGCGAGTATACGTTCAATGACAAGCGGACGATGCTCGGCGTGTGGGGGGCTGAGTTGAAAGATATCTATAGTCAGCAGATGGTGCAGCTCACCCATAGCCAATCCGTTGGCGACTGGACGCTGGGTGCCAATTTACAATGGTTCACTGGTAAGGATGAGGGGCGATCTCTGGCGGGAGATCTTGATAACCGTACAGGATCTGGTTTGTTTTTCGCCAAGTATGGTGCAAACACATTTTATATCGGGTTGCAAAAGGTCTCTGGTCAGGATGGTTGGATGAAAGTTAACGGCACGTCGGGTGGCTCACTGGCCAATGACAGCTTTAACTCTAGCTACGAAAATGCTAATGAGCGCTCTTGGCAGTTGCGACATGATTATAATTTCACGGTACTGGGTGTGCCCGGGCTGACCCTTATGAACCGGTACATCAAGGGAAGCGGTATCCATGTGGGTACTGAGACTGACGCCAAGGAGTGGGGCAGGGAGAGTGAACTGGCTTATGTTTTTCAATCTGGCGCACTTAAAGACCTGAACGTCAAATGGCGAAATTCGACACTGCGTCGAGCGTGGGGGACTAATACTAGTTTCAATGAAAACCGCCTAATCATTAACTACCCGCTTTCGCTGTTTTGATTTACAGGGATTGTTAGTGGCCCCCGAGCGTCTGTGGTCTGCAGTTAACGGCAGGCTATATTAGGAAGGACTAGCTGGGTAGAGTCGCGTTCGGTTGCGATGAAGCCCATGCGTAAAGCAGTGGGCGTCATCGAGAAATGAACGTACAGATCGCCAGGTAGACTAAGTTCACGGTGATAAGCTCACGCATCATGGCTGTGGCCAGCCGCCATCGTATGGGCATTCATACTGCTGCCTTCCAGTTTGTAGTAGCACACCCCACGGATCCGCGATCATCCGGCTGTGCGGGTGCTGAGGCAGACAGTTGGGTTGATGGTGAGGCCAATTCCCTTTTGTTTGCTCTCGCGAACCGGGGATATCGATTCTGATTTCAACGGGCAAAGCAAAGCCCGCCAAGGCGGGCTAGGGCGGTTCCGTCAGAGGGCAGCGTTATACTTTTTGCTGTTGCCGGCGCTGGACACGGGTCACGGCGATCTGCACGGCAGCCGCTACAACGCAGAGCAAGCCGATTTTCCAGCTGCCCTCCAGCCCGAAATGCTCGGAGGCCTTCCCAGCGATGAGTACGCTAAAGAAGATGGCGACAGGCAGGATCAATTTATTCATTAGGGCTTCCAGCAGAGAACGACAAAAGGCGTAAAGGGCATACGGTTCGGGTCATTAGGCTTGGTCAGCCTCGGCGGAATGCACCTTGCGCACGATCACATCGATCCGATGCCAATTCACGGATTCAGAATCGATGATCATAGGGGATTCCGTTTCACGCAACAGGATAACCTCAAGCCCTTCTGAAAGCCGCCGAACGTCTTCCACGCTTTGAAATGACATCTGCACTTGGCTCGCCCAGCTGTGCCTCAGGCCGAAGAAATGGCCCACGAAGGCGCCACCTGGCAGTAGTGCATCGCGCACCTGGCTCCAGAGGTAATCGAATCGGCCAGGGTGGCAAAAAGGCAGGGAAAGGCCGGCGTGGATCAAGTTCGAGGCAGGCAACTCGGTGAGGTGCTCAAAGTCTGCGACTTTCGCGTCGAGCATGCGGGCGTCGCTCGATGAGCACTTGCGGATCGTCCTGGCGATGGCTTCAGGTTCTTTGTCGATTGCCAGAACCTGCCAGCCTGCCTGGATGAGTTGCCAAGCCTCATTGCCGGCGCCGCACCCCAGGTCGACTGCGTGGCGTGGGTATTGATCTTTGACGTGGTCAATCGCGTAACTGAGCAGTGGGGAGGGGGCACGTTTGTCCGTGCGCTCATAGAAAGCGTTCCAGCTCGTCATCGATAAAGCGTCCTGACCAGTCCATTGTTCATCAGGCCATTGAGGGAGTGGCCCTGCATCATCGATGGATATTATCTCGGTAACTCACCCCGCCTGGGTTCGGTGTATTACTGCACGTTACCGAGTACATCCAGCTTGAGTTAACCCCTCACCCTCAGCGCGCCAAATTCAAAGATGGGTACGTATCCACCCGTCAGCCACGTCGCCCATCGTCAACGGCTCGCCGCTCTTGATCCAGGCCATGAAGGCGCGATCAAACTTGAATGCGCTTCCGCACTCATCCGTCAGGAACCGTCGAACTTTTTGCGTGCTCCGGTAGTGTTTGTCCAGCGGGGTGCTTCTGGTGATCGGCCCTGCGTGCCAGTCAACGCTCATTTCCCTATTCCCGTTCGAAGGCATGAGCAAAGAGCTTACCCGCGCAGACGCTACAAATCACTCATGCGCTGGCCGCTGGCTGAACAGGGGCTACTGCAAGGTCGGTGGTTTGACCGTGCCCGCCATCTTGCTCAACACCGCCTCTATTCGCGCGATCGACTTCTCAAGGTCATCGGCTTCCTTGTCATAGCCCTCCTTTCTAAATCGATCACGCGACTGTCGCAGGTTGAGCAGGTTTTTTTGCAGTTTCAGGGCCGAGGCGTCGAACGGGTCCATGCTTTTCTCATGCGGTGGGCATCCGTGCCGTTGTAGGAAAATGGGACCGTAGCAGCTCGATTTTGCCGATGAAACTGATGTTTCATACAGGGAAATGCCACTGCTTGGATTTCTCCTACGATGCACGGGTAAAGATCCTACAAACTTCGCATCTGACCGTTTCAAATCGTGTGCTGCAGATGGTCCTCAACGCCCCGGGCTCAAGGGTTTTGAGCAATTTCGGTCGCGCCGTCGCCCGCAGCGGTGTAAAGCAAGGCCACCGAACGTTGTGAAACCTTATGTAGCAATTACAGCCCCTGAAGTAGGGGCTGCTGACGCGGGAAACACGTCGGTGACTACAGGTGGTCCGCGTCGATCACTGCTTGAGCGAACGCATCGGGGGCTTCTTGGGGCAGGTTGTGGCCAATGCCGCCACTGATCAGGCGGTACGCGTACTTGCCGGTGAAGCGTTGTGCATAGCTTTCTGCCGGTGGGTGCGGTGCTCCGTTGGCATCACCTTCCAAGGTAATGGTCGGCACACTGATGCTGGGGAAGGTGGCCAGTTTCGCTTCCAGTGGGGCGTAGCGGGCCTCGCCCTGTGCCAGCCCCAAGCGCCAGCGGTAGTTGTGCACGGTGATGGCAACCTGATCGGGGTTGTCCAGCGCCTTGGCACTGCGCTCGAAGGTGGTGTCATCGAAGGCCCACTTGGGTGAGGCGGTTTGCCAGATCAGCTTGGCGAACGCATGGCGGTTCTTGTCATAACCGGCTTGGCCGCGCTCGGTGGCGAAGTAGTACTGGTACCACCATTGCAGTTCGGCACTGGGCGGGAGCGGCGCCTTGGCGGCTTCCTGGCTGCTGATCAGGTAGCCACTGACTGACACCAGTGCTTTGACCCGCTCGGGCCACAGGGCCGAGACGATGTCGGCAGTACGGGCGCCCCAGTCGAAACCGGCGAGTACGGCGTGCTGGATGTGAAGGGCGTCCATGAAGGCGATGACGTCGCTGGCCAGGGCCGAGGGCTGGGCATTGCGTAGGGTCTGCGCTGAAAGGAAGCGGGTCTGCCCATAGCCCCGTACGTACGGCACGAGCACGCGGTAGCCTTTTGCGGCGAGCTTCGGTGCCACCGCCTCGAAACTGTGAATGTCGTAGGGCCACCCATGCAGCAAGATGACCACAGGGCCATCGGCTGGGCCTTGCTCGACATAGGCCACATCGAGAACGCCAGCTTCAACGTGCTTGAGTGGGCCGAAGCGCTCCGCTGGGGTGGCCGTTGCCTGAGCCGGTGCTGACGCAGCCGAACAGGCGGCAGTCGCCATCAGGCCAAGGGGAAGAAGGGCACAGGCGAGGAGGTGGCGGATGCGGCGTGTTGGGTGGCTTGAAGGTGTCGAGGGGTGGGCAAGCATCGTGCATCTCCTTGGCAAGGCCATAGGTATGGGTTGATGCAAGCCAGTAAAGAGGACCTCTGTATCGAGGGTATGTCCGATTTAGCTGTAGGAAACGTTCTTGTGTATCAGGTCTCAGTTTGTACACATAAAGATACAACCACGCCGTCGCAGCGTGTCAGACCGCTTCTGCTACGATCGATAATTTTCCCCAGGCCAAGGAGAGGCCCTATGCATTACGTCGTGATCGAGCGCCACCGCAGCGAATACCCAAGGCCGATTCGTTTTGCCAAGGGCACGCTGCTGGATATCGGCCCGCGCTATGAAGGCGAGCCGGGCTGGCAGGACTGGTACTTGTGTTCATGCCCTGGGCAGGAGCCGGGGTGGGTGCCGGCGCAATTGATCGAGCGGTTCAGTGTGGAGAAAGGCAGGGCGCTTGATCACTACTCGGCCCATGAGCTGGATGCCGACCCCGGGCAACTGGTGCAGAAGGTGCGCTCGCTCAATGGCTGGATGTGGTGTCGGCGCCATGACGATGATGAGTTCGGTTGGTTGCCGCTGGCAAAACTGGAGCAATTGAGTTGAGGTGGGTCGCGCCGCTGTGCTGATCACTGGCATCTGATCCGCTTTTTTTCTACAAACCTGCATCTGTAACCGTATCAGCCATGGACCGACAATAGGCCCATCCCCGCATCACACTGTAGAGGTTCCGATGGGCAAGCTGACGCTGTTCCTGGGTGGTTTTCTGCTCCTGACCATTCTGATAGGTATTTTGGGCACCATTCCGCCAAGCTGACTTTCACCCGACTCCTCCCTTCGCGGCCCGTCTGATTCGCCAGATGGGCCCACCCGCCTGCGCCCTCGGCTACTCCGTTCATTCACCATGACTGATCAGTGGTACCTGCAAGTAATTCTCAAGTGCGAATGGCTCGTGTAATCTCCCGCCGCCGTCCTGCGGCCCACGTTGATGGGCCGGTCTTTTGCCTTGGAGTCGAAACACACATGGAATGCAAGAAAGGCACTTCAGCCATGCTGGAGTGGCGTAGCCGTTTTCTCGCTGAAGGCACGCTCGATGAGGACGCGTACGACGAGGCACTGCGCAGCGCGGGCGTATTGGAACAGGCGGGTGAGATCAGCACGCTTGAGTGGATCGAGTTGGTCAGGCTGGCCAATACAGCGTTGCTGCATGTGCGATAAGTCGTTCTTTGCGCTGGGAAATCTGTCCACAAAAAACGTGGGTAGGTCTGTGGATAAAATGCTGCAAGCCAAGCCGGAAGCGGGCTCTGTTAAATTGAGCAGAATTTGAACAGTCCTTTTGAGTCCTCGCCGTCACGCCGACAGGCCGGCGCGGCGCAGGGCCTGCAGCAGTTCACGAACCCGCGCGGGCAACTCGCCGGCCGGGTACAGCGCGTGCATTTGCGGGTCTTGGCCGGTGCTTGAGGTCAAGCGGTATTGCGGGCACACCCGCACCAGGCGCCCGGCCTTGACCTGAGTTTCGCCCACCCAGGCCGCCAGGCGGGCGATACCGGCCCCGGCCAGTGTGCTGTGGTACACCGCATCGCCGGAATCCAGCCGAAGCCGTGGCGTCGGGCGCATGTTGGTGATCAGGCCATCTCGGCAAAAATGCCAGGCTTTGAGTATGCGTGGGGCGGTATGCAGAATCAGTGCGTGGTGTTCCAGGTCTTCTGGGTGTTGCGGGTTGCCGGCCCTGGCCAGGTAAGCCGGGCTCGCATAAAGATGGCGCTGGTAACCCCACAGCGGATAGCCGATCAGTTCGCTGGATTGCGGAAAGGCACCGCGTACCACGAAGTCAAACTTGTCCAGCAGCGGGTCCAGGGCGGCATCGCTGTACTGCACGTCCAAGGTCACCTGTGGATGACGCTGGGAAAACTCAGCGAGTACCCGGGGCAATACATGCTCACCCAGCAATTGCGGCACGGCGAAACGGATCCAGCCTTGGGCGCTACCGCTTAGCGCGGCCAACTCGTCGACTGCATCACGTTGCACATCCAGCAAGCGTTCGGCATGGGGGAGCAGGCGCTCGCCAGCTTCGGTCAGGGTCACCGCGTTGGCGTTGCGGTTGAGCAGTTTACTGCCGGCGTTGTCCTCCAGCGTTTGCACCGCTCGGGTTACCGCGCTGGGTGAACGCCCTAGGGCGCGTGCCGCAGCGACGAAGCTGCGCTTGTGGGCGACACTGACGAACGCCTGAATCTCCCGCAGCATGTCCAAGGCCATTGCCTGCTCCTCATTGCAGTTTTCGCAATGTGGCATTTCAACACAAGCGCGGCACTTTGATTAGCCTTGCAGCCTGTCTTACTGCCTGGAGTCGCGTCATGATGGATATCGCTGTACTTTCTGTGTTCGCCTTTGCCGCCGGGTTGATCGATGCCGCCGTAGGCGGTGGCGGGCTTATTCAGATCCCGGCGCTGTTCAACGTGCTGCCCACCGCGCAACCGGCTGCCTTGCTGGGCACCAACAAACTGGCCTCGGTGTGCGGCACTGCCTTTGCGGCCCGCTCGTTCATCCGCAAGGTCACATTGGACTGGGGGCTGATCGTGCCGGCGGCGCTCAGTGCCTTTGTCATGTCGTTTGCCGGCGCCGCCACGGTATCGCTGGTGCCGCCCAGCGTGATGCGCCCCGCCGTACTGGTGATGATCGTGCTGATGGCGATCTACACGTTCTGCAAAAAGGACTTCGGCACGTTGCACAAGCCCACGCAGATCGGCCGCAAGGAGCAATGCCTGGCGGTGTTGATCGGCGGGGCCATCGGTTTTTACGACGGCCTGTTCGGGCCAGGGACCGGCAGCTTCCTGATCTTTCTGTTCATTCGTTTTTTTGCCTTGGACTTCCTGCACGCCTCGGCTTCGGCCAAGGTGGTGAACATCGCCACCAACTTGGCGGCGCTGGTGTTCTTCGTGCCGTCGGGCAACGTGCTGTATGCCATCGCCTTGCCCATGGCGGCCTGCAACATCCTCGGTGCGTTGACCGGCACCTGGCTGGCGGTGCGCAAGGGCGCAGGTTTCGTGCGCGGGCTGTTCCTGATTTTGCTGTGCGTACTGATTGCCAAGTTGTCCTGGGATTTGCTGGCCGGTTGAGTCAGACCACCTGGCGCTGTGCCTCGGCCTGTTCGACGCGGTTGCGGCCATGCGCCTTGGCCCGGTACAGCGCCTGGTCAGCGCGCGCCAGTAGCTCGTCCAGGCTCGGCGCCGGGGTGTCGGCGGCGCAGCCGTCCAGGCCGATGCTCACGGTGATCTGCAGGCGATGGTCGGCGTGCACCACGTGCAGGTCCTGTACGGCCCGGCGCAGGCGTTCGGCAGTGAATTTGGCGCGATCTGGCGCAAGGCCTGGGAGGATCACGACGAACTCCTCGCCGCCCATGCGCGCGAACAGCTCGCCTTCGTGCAACTGGTCTTGCAGGGTGCGGGCGAACTGGCGCAGTACCTGGTCACCGATTGCGTGGCCATGCGCGTCGTTGATCGCCTTGAAGTGATCGATATCCAGCATCATCAACGTCAGCGGCAGCGCTTGGGCATGTTGCTGGCGGCTATCGAGCAGTGCATTGGCGCGGCGGGTGAACGCGCTGCGGGTCAGCACCCCGGTCAGGTGGTCGATGGTGGCCTGGTGCGCCAGGCGTGCCATGAGGCTGCGATTGGCCTGGCTGACGCAGGCCACCACCAGCGGCCCGAGCACCAGCATGGCGATGCCCAAGCGCGCCGACATCAGGGTGGTGACCCCGGGTTCGCTCTGCGGCACGCTGAAGTGCATGAGGTTTTGCGCGACTGCGACGATGAGGGTGCTGCCGGCGGTGAGCGTCAGCATCGAGACCAGAAACGGCGGGTAGGTCCAGGCACACCACAGCAGGGCGGCGATCGGGAAGGCAATCGCCCCCGGCCCACCGAAGGCGATGCTGAAGGCCAGCGAGCCAAGCAGCACCAGCAGCGGCGGCAAACGCACTGCCTGGGCGCCACTGCGCACCATTGCCCGCACCGAGGGCGCCGTCAGCAGCACCGGCAGCACCAGTATACTGGTCGAGAATTGTTCACTGAACCAGGCCAGCCAGGTGGCCTGCAGCGATTGCTCGAACCACGGTGCGGCCATCACCGAGGCCATGCTCGCGGCAACCATCGCGCCAGCGGCGCATGCGGCAAACACACTGAGTACGCCATGCGGGCTGCGCATGCGTCGGTGCAGGCGCGGCACGCGTGACAACAACTGCCACACGGTGAACACCATGCCGAGGTTGCACAGGTTGAACCACAACGCCGGCTTCCAGGCGCTGCCGCACAGCAGGTCTGCCAGCACCATGGCCAGCCACACCAGCATGAAGCCGAGGGCGTTGGCCTGGCGGGGGTAGCGCAACAGCACGCCGACCAATACCGCATTCACCGGCCAGAACAGGGAGAGGGACTCGATGGGACGTGCCAGGATGCCGCCGAGGGTCAGGGCAAACGTGAGGCAAAGCAGCGCGACATAGGGCAACAAGCGCGATTGGGCTGGAAAAACCATGAACTCGACCGGCAAGCGGAAACGAAATCCAGGACAACGGCTTGAAGCACCTGGGGCAATTACGTGTCAGTGTGTTTCGACAGGGTACTTGATGTCAATCTGCCGCGATCCTGCAAGATAATGCCAAATTGCCGCTATCCCCAGTCGATTTCCTTACAAGCCAAAGAACCACGGGACCATCACCACAGTCACCAGCATCACCAGCAAGGTGAATGGCACGCCGACTTTGACGAAATCACCGAACCGGTATTGCCCCGGGCCCAGCACCAGGGTGTTGACCGGTGACGAGACGGGCGTCATGAACGCAGCCGATGCGGCGAGGGCCACGGTCATGGCGAAGGGGTAGGGCGACATGCCCAGTTGCGTGGCCGTGCTGATTGCCACCGGCGCCATCAGCACGGCAGTGGCGGTGTTGGAAATGAACAGGCCGATCACCGCCGTCACGGCAAACAGGCAGGCAAGAATGGCACTGGGGCCGGCCCCGCCCAGCACACTGACCAGCCCGGTCACGGCCAAGTCGATGCCGCCGGTTTTTTGCAGGGCCTGGGCGAACGGCAGCATGCCGACGATCAGTACCAGGCTCTGCCAATGGATTGCCCGGTAGGCGCTGTTCATGTCGATGCACCGGCCTGCGCCCATCAGCAGGCAGCCGATCAGCGCGGCGATCACATTGGGCACCGCGCCGCTGACCATCAGCCCGACCATCACCGCCAGGCTCAACAAGGCCTGCGGCGCACGCGTGCGGGCCGGGGCGACCTGGTCGATCTCGGCGGGCAAGCTCAACACCAGAAAGTCGTGCGGTTTGCTCTGCAGTTGACGCACGGCTTTCCAGGGCCCGACCACCAGCAGGGTATCGCCCAGGCGCAGCTTTTCTTCCACCAGTTGCTCTTCGATGGCCACCTGATCGCGGCGCAAGCCGACCACGTTGAGGTCGAAACGGGTGCGGAACGCCAGCTCGAGGATGCTCTTGCCGATCAGCTGCGAGCCGGGTGGCAGCGACACTTCGGCCATGCCCAGTTCCTGCGACTGATCGATGAAGTAGGCCGCCTTGAAATGCAGCGGCTCCAGTTGCATGGTCTGGCACAGGCTGCGCAGGTCGTCGCGGTTGGCGAACAGGTCGAGCAGCAGCACGTCGCCCTGGTGCAGCACGGTATTGGAGTCGGCGGTGATCACCCGTGTGCTGAATTTATGCTGGCGCTCGATGCCGATCACGTTGGCGCCATGCTTTGTACGCAGCTCCAGCTCGCCCAGGGTGTGGCCAATCAGCGGTGAGTGCGGGCGGATGCGCAGGCGCCGCTCGCGACCGCTGAGCTTGTAGTCCAGTACCAGGTCAAGCAACGTGCGGCGGGTTTCCACCCGGCCGTCCTTGCGCACTTCGCCGTTGAGCCAGTGGCGGGTGAGCAGCATGTAGCCGATGCCCAGCACCAGCACCACCAGGCCGAACGGGGTAAAGCTGAAGAAGTTGAAGCCCTGTTCGCCATGGCGCACCAGTTCGCTGTGCACCACCACGTTGGGCGGCGTGGCCACCAGGCTGAGCATGCCGCTGATCAGGCCGGCAAAGCTCAGCGGCATCATCAGGCGGCTGGGCGAGAGCTTGAGGCGTGCGGCGATGCTCAGCACCACCGGGATGAAGATCGCCACCACTCCCGTAGAACTCATCACCGACCCCAGGCCCGCCACCGCCACCATCAGCAGTACCAGCAAGCGCGCCTCACTGTTGCCGGCGCGTTCGCTCATCCATTCGCCGATGCGGTAGGCAATGCCGGTGCGTACCAGGCCTTCGCCGATCACGAACAGGGCAGCGATCAGTACCACGTTGGGGTCGCTGAAACCGGCCAGCGCCTGTTCCACCGTGAGGATGCCCGATAACGGCAGGGCGAGGATCACCATGAGGGCGACCACGTCCATGCGCGGGCGGTTGATGATGAAGAGGACGACGACGATGGCCAGCAGGCCGAGGACCCAGAGCAGCTCGTGGTTCATGGGGAGGGGGTGTTCCTTCACACAGGGGCACGGTAGACATTAGCAGCCAGTGTGCCAGCTTGGGATGAAGGGTGTGTTGATGTGTTGCAGGGTTTAAGACGCAAAAGGGGCCGCTATGCGGCCCCTGTTTATCACTTGGATCAGTGACGGTGACGGTGGTGCTTCTTGCCGTTGTTGTCGCCCATGTGGTTACCGATGGCACCACCGGCCGCGCCACCCAGGCCGGCACCAATGGTGGAGCCGGCAGAACCGCCGACTTTGCCACCGAGCAGCGAACCGCCCGCAGAACCCAGGCCACCGCCGATGGCAGCCTCGGTGCGGTTGCCCTTGCGAGCGCCTACCGCACTGCCGGCAGCGCCGCCGACACCGGCGCCGATGGCAGCGCCTGTGCTGCCGCCGATCTGTTGGCCGACAACGTTACCCAGTACACCACCCAGGCCACCGCCAATGGCGGCGGTACCGTCACCGGCGAAAGCGCCCTGGCACAGCAGCAGGCCGAGGGCAAGGGAAGGCAGAGTCAGACGCATGGTACGAACCTCAAAAGGAATCATCAGTTTAAGGTGCCGCGCAGCGGGCGGCGGGTCAGGGTTGCAAAGACGCTTCAGCGGTAGTAGCGGTCACCGCGGTATTGACGGTCGTCGTCATCGTCACGGTCATGCCGATGATGGTGGCCATGGCCACGGTCGCGATCACGCCAGCCATCGTCGTCGTCATGGTAGCGATGGCTGTGGCAGCCAGCAGTCAGCGGGATGGCGGCAATCAGCGAAAAGCTTGCAAGGCGGGTCATCACGATATAGGTCCTTGATCCGCAAAGGTTTACGGGACACTTCCTGAGACTGGGATCGATCCATTTGGTTTCCTGGGCGGGCAAAAAATTGTCCTGCCAGCGATGAGTGGCGTGCTTGCCGGCTGCTGTTCTGTCTCGCTCGGTCATGGCCGAGCCGGCCGTCGGCACCTAGACTGCACGGTAAGCCGCAGCCAAGACGGCAAAACTGCCACACGGTGAATCACGATGATCGCCCACACCCCCACGCTGTTCGCCGCGGTCGCCCTGGTAGCGACCATTCTGGCTTTCTGCCTGCTGCTGGTCGGCCGCAGCAACCGCCGCGACAACCTGCTGCTTACCGGCTGCGGGCTGCTGGTGCATGCCTTGGCGTATGTCTGCTACACCGTTTACGCGCAAGCGCCGCTGTGGCTCAGCTATGGCCTGGGCAACAGCTTGCTGTCACTGGCCCTGGCGTTTTATTCGGCCAGCTTGTTCCGGGTGCGTGAGCAAGTGATCCCGTGGCGGCTGATCTTCATCATCCCGGCGTGCATGCTGGTGGGGCTGATGCTGCTGCTCGACACCCTCGAACCACGCATGCTGCTGGCGACGCTGGTGCTGATGCTGCAGTGCTCGATGATCCTGTACTGGGCCAGGCGGTACGTCGAGCGACCAGGCAGGGCGCACCTGCTGCTGCAGATCGGTGCGCTGATCAGCCTGGTCGGGTTGGGCATGCGCGCCGTGGCGGTGGCCAATGGCACGGCGGTGGAAATGCGCTATGACACCAGCAACCTCAAACAGAGCATTTCGGTGGCGATCGGCACAGTCACGGTGATGATGTATTCCATCGGCCTGGTCTTGATGGCCAAGGAGCGTAGCGAATCGCGCCTACAGCACTTGGCCTTGCGCGATGTGTTGACCGGCACCTACAACCGCCGGGCGATCCTCGAACGCTTCGGCGTGGAGCTCGACCGAGCCCGCGAGGCGCAGAGCAGCCTGGCCGTGGCCATGATCGATATCGATCACTTCAAGCGGATCAACGACCTGTATGGGCACCTGGCGGGTGACGAGGTGTTGTGCCATTGCGTGCGTCAGTTGCAGCAGCGTTTGCGCCAGGGGGACAGCCTTGGGCGCTATGGTGGGGAGGAATTCCTGCTGCTGTTGCCAGGTACCGACAGAAGCGGGGCGATGGCCGCGCTGCAGGGTTTGCGGGAAGCGATCGCCAACAGCCCCGCGCGTTTTGCCGGTGATGAGATCGAGCTGCGTTTCAGCGTCGGGCTGTGGTGCGGTGTGCCGGGGCCCAGGGACAGCACCTCCAGCCTGTTGGCGCAGGCGGATGCAGCGCTTTATCAGGCCAAGGCCGCCGGGCGCAACACCGTGCACATGGCGGCCTTGGTGCAGGTCAGTTGATTCAGCTGGCCGGGTGGATCGCCAACACTACCCCATTGGTGATCTGCACCAGCACGTAGTGCTCGCCCATGCGTACCCAATGGCTTTCCTTTTCTGGGGTGGGCAGGCCTTTGGCCTTCCAGTCTTTTACCGTCTCATCATCGCGCTTGTATTGGTCGGGGGCCTTGTCACCCACCTTGAGTTCACGGTTGTGGGTTTCTGGCCCAGTAATGCTTTCTTCGGCGGACGGGGCGGCAGAAGCGGCCAACGGCAGGCAGGGCAGGGCGGCGAGCAGCAAGGCGGGTATCAGGTGATGCTTTTTCATCGCGGTTTCCTTGTGACGGCATGTTCCTACTGCGACAGCAGCATGCGCCCGACAATTCACTCGCGGTGCCGCCAATGCTAGAGTCGCCTTCTTTTTTGCCCTGAGGATTGAACATGCGAGCGATTCTGCCGATGGCCGCGGTACTGATGCTGGTCGGTTGCGCTTCCGCGACCATGGAAACGGCACGTGGCGGCAAGCCGACCGCGCAGCTCGATTCGCACAAGGCGCCAGAACTGGTTGCCCAATGCATTCAGTTCAGCTGGCAGGAAGAGGCGGTGTTCGGGGACGATGCCAGTGGCTACCTGGAGCCGCGCAAACAGGGTGGTTTCACCGTGTATACCCGCGAGGCCGAGGCGTTCGTGGACGTTTATCCGCAGGCGGGTGGGGCGCGGGTCGATTACTACGCGCAAAAAAATGACGGCGTGGCGCTGCAGCGGCGTGCTGCTGCGGCGACGTGCCTGTAATAAAACAGTACGAGCAGACAAGGACGTCAACCATGGACCGATCGCTGCAACTCAACCGCACCAGCTGGGACGAACGCGCGCCCTTGCACGCTGCCTCGAAAGACTATGAGGTCGAGCTGCTGGTCGAACGCCCCGCGCATCTTTCCGAAACCGTTCGTTTCGACTTGCCGCTGCTGGGCGATATCCACGGGCTCAACGCCGTTCACCTGCAGTGCCACATCGGCACCGATACCCTGTCGCTCGCGCGCCTTGGCGCGCAGGTTTGTGGTCTGGATTTTTCCGCGGCTTCGCTGGCACAGGCGCGGGCGTTGGCCGAACGCTGCGCAGCGCCAATCGCGTATGTGGAGTCAGATGTCTACGCCGCCGACCAGGTGCTGCCAGCGGGCACGTTCGACCTTGTCTACACCGGCATCGGCGCGCTCTGCTGGCTGCCCCGCATCGAGCCGTGGGCGCGCGCTGTGGCGGCCTTGTTGAAACCGGGTGGGCGGCTGTTCCTGCGCGATGGCCACCCGATGCTGATGGCCGTCAACGAAGACCACCAGGACCGCCTGTTGATCGAGTATCCGTACTTCGAGCACGAAACCCCGACGGTGTGGCACACCGACCAGACGTACGTCGAAACCGACCAGCGCCTCGTCCATACCGAGACCCATGAGTGGAACCACGGCCTGGGCGAGGTTATCAGTGCCTTGCTGGCGCACGGGCTGCAACTGACAGGCCTGGTCGAGCACCCGAGCATCCCTTGGGAAGCGCTGCCTGGGCAGATGGACAAGGGCGCCGACGGCGAGTGGCGTTTGCGCCACCAGCCGTCACGCCTGCCCTTGAGCTACACCTTGCAGGCGATCAAGGCCTGATCAGGACAAGTAACCACCGTCGACGTTGAGTGCGGTGCCGGTGGTGTAGCTGGAGGCGTCGCTGGCCAGGTACAGCACCGCGCCGGCCATTTCCTTGGGGTCGGCCACGCGCTTGAGCGGGATTTGCTGCAGGGCGGCGTTGAGGATGGCCTCGTTCTTCACCAGCGCCGAGGCGAACTTGGTATCGGTCAGGCCGGGTAGCAGGGCATTGCAGCGGATGCCGAATGGCGCGCATTCCTTGGCGAAGACCTTGGTCATGTTGATCACCGCAGCCTTGGTCACCGAATAGATGCCTTGGAAGTGCCCAGGCGAAACACCGTTGATCGACGCCACGTTGATGATGCTGCCGCCGCCGTGTTCGCGCATCAGCTTGCCGGCTTCCACCGACATGAAAAAGTAGCCGCGGATATTGACGTCGACGGTCTTCTGGAAGGCGAGCAGGTCGGTGTCCAGCACGTTGCCGAACTGCGGGTTGGTGGCCGCGTTGTTGACCAGGATATCCAGGCGCCCGAACTGTTCGCGTATCCCCGCGAACACCTGCTGGATCTGCTCCATTTCGCCGATATGGCAGGCCACTGCGGTGGCCTTGCCCCCGGCGGCGATGATCGCGTCGGCAACGTGCTGGCAGCCGTCCAGTTTGCGGCTGGAGACAATGACATGGGCGCCCTGCTGCGCCAGCAGATGGGCAATGGCCTCGCCGATGCCGCGGCTGGCGCCGGAAACGAAGGCGATCTTGCCGTCAAGGTCGAACAAGTGGGTCTTGGACATGCTGTTTTCCTTGTTATCTGTCGTCAGAGCGTGGAGGTGCGGGTCACCTGCAAGGCCATCTGCTCCAGCAGCCGGTTCATGTGGATGAACTGAGCGAAGCGTTTGTCCTGGGTTTGGCCGTGGTAGTAGCGGTAGTAGATCTGCTGGACGATGCCGGCGAGGCGGAACAGGCCATAGCAATAGTAGTAATCGAAGTTGTCGAGGCGAATGCCGGCGCGCTCGGCGTAGTAGTCGACGAACTGCCGGCGGGTGAGCATGCCGGGCGCGTTACTGGGTTGGCGGCGCATCAGTTGCACGGGCGCCGGGTCTGCTGCCTCGATCCAGTAGGCCAGGCTGTTGCCCAGGTCCATCAGTGGGTCACCGAGGGTGGCCATCTCCCAATCCAGCACACCGATGATGCGCATCGGGTTGTCGGCATCGAGTATCACGTTATCGAAGCGGTAGTCGTTGTGGACGATGCCGGGGCGTGGATGGTCGGCGGGCATCTTGTCGTGCAACCAGGCAATCACGTGCTCCCAGCGCGGGGCATCATCGGTGATGGCTTTGGCGTAGCGGCTGGTCCACCCCTCGATCTGGCGTTGCACATAGCCTTCCGGCTTGCCCAGGTCGGCCAGGCCGCAGGCTTGGTAGTCGACCTGATGCAGCTCGACCAGGCGGTCGATGAAGCTTTTGCACAAGGCTTCGGTGCTGGCTGCGTCGAGCTTGAGTTCAGCCGGGATGTCCGAGCGCAGGATGATGCCGTTGACCCGCTCCATCACATAGAACTCGCCGCCGATCAGGGTCTCGTCGGTGCAGTGCACGTACGCCTTGGGGCAGTAAGGGAAGCCACTGTTGAGCTGATTTAGGATGCGAAATTCACGGCCCATGTCGTGGGCCGACTTGGCCTTCTGCCCGAATGGCGGGCGGCGCAGCACAAACTCTCGGCCGGGGTAGGTGACCAGGTAGGTGAGGTTGGAGGCGCCGCCGGGGAACTGGCTGATGCTCGGCAAGCCTTCGAGGCCGGGAATATGGGCCTTGAGATAAGGGTCGATGACGGCCGCGTCGAGTTCTTCGCCGGGGCGGACCTGGGTGGACTGATCGGTGAGCGTCATGCGTTTTCCTTATTTTCGTTCGCAACAACTATTGGCTAATCTAATGGCCTGCTGGCGTTGGAACAAGCGTGCCAGCCGTCATATAGGTAAGGGTCTTGCTGATGGATCAATCGCCTTGATGTGATCGGGCAAAAAAAAACCGAAGCCGGTCAGGCTTCGGTTTTTTGATCAATCGGCGTGCCCATCACTCAGGACGGGAACAGCTCGCTGAGCTTCATCGACAGCATCATGTCGCCCTCGACGCGCAGCTTGCCGCCCATGAAAGCCTGCATGCCGTCGGTCTCGCCACTGACGATACCCTTGAGGGTCTCGCTGTCCAGTACCAGGGTGCAGTTGGCGTCTGGGTTTTCGCCTTCTTGGATGTCACACGTACCGTCCTTGATGATCAGGGCGTACTTTTTGTCTTCGTCGGTGATGTCGAAGCCGAACACCAGGTCCAGGCCTGCGGCAGCGGCTGGATTGAACTTTGCTTTCATCGCTTCGACGGCTTTAGCTACATCGCTCATGGCGTAATCCTTATTAAGTTATATTCGCGTCCGCAGGGACACAACAAGCCGGGCTTATCGGTAGGTGACAAGCTCCGGCGCCCTCAACAGCTGCACGTGGGCTTGGCTGTTGAAGGAGGCCAGTGCCACGTCGCGGCCCCGAAACTTCAGTTGGCTGAGCGACGTGTTGATGATCTGCCAGTTCAGCGCGAAGGCTTGGCTGGGGGTAATGCCGGTAACCAGATGGAGCAGGGCCGCAATGGTGCCGCCGGAGGTGAAGATGGCGATGTTGTCGCCACTGCCCGCGCCTTCGAGCACACGTTGCAGGCCACGCTGGACGCGCGCGGTGAAGGCCTGCCAGGTCTCCAGGCCATCGTCGGCAGGATGATCGCCCGCGTGCCAGCGCTGCACCATCAGCGCGAACAGGCGCTGGAATTCGCTGCGATGCTGCGCGCCATTGCGCAGGATGTGCAGGGCATCGGGTTCTTGCGCCAGCAGGCCGGGCAGCAGGGCACGGATCACGCCATCGGCATCGAACTCATTGAATGCCGCATCGGTCTCAACAGCCGGAACCGGGCAGCCTGTGGCGTGCAAGGCCTCCAGGGCCAGGCGTGCGGTATCCTGCTGGCGGCGCAGGTCGCCGGCCACGCAACGATCCAGCTGCACATCGAGCAGTGCCAGGTGTTCACCCAGGGCTTGGCTCTGACGCACACCGATGGTCGAGAGGACGTCGTAGTCCTCGGCACCGAAGGAGGCTTGGCCATGTCGGATCAGGTAGAGGTTGCCCACGGAGGTATCCGGCCTGTTGGAGGTTGCTGCGAGGTTAGGATGTGCCACACAGGCTGTCAACGAAAAAACATACAAGCGTTTGAAAAGGTTGTTTGAACTGTGTTGCCAGCGTTTACACCGGCTGGCAGCGCCTCAGGCGCACCGGTATGCTTGCAGCAGTTACGCGCCGAACTGGCGCTGGTCTATGAAGGAGTCAACGTGGAGTTTCTTGCCGAATACGCAAGCTTTCTCGCCAAAACCGCCACCTTGGTGATTGCCATCCTGGTAGTGCTGTCGGCCATCGCCGGTTTGCGCGGTAAAGGGCGGCGCAAACCGGGCGGGCAATTGCAGGTCACCCGCCTCAACGAGTTCTATAAAGAGCTGCGTGAGCGCCTGGAATCGGGCCTGCTCGACAAGGCCCAGCTGAAGGCCCTGCGCAAACAGCAGGCCAAGGCGGAAAAACAGCAGAAAAAAGGCAAGGCCGAAGAAAAGGGCCGGGTCTTCGTGCTCGATTTCGATGGCGACATCAAGGCCTCGGCCACCGAGAGCCTGCGCAACGAAATCACCGCGCTGCTGACCCTCGCCACCCCGCAGGACGAAGTAGTGCTGCGCCTGGAGAGTGGCGGTGGCCTGGTACACAGCTACGGCCTGGCGGCTTCGCAGCTGGCGCGTATTCGCCAGGCGGGCATCCCGTTGACCGTGTGCATCGACAAGGTGGCGGCCAGCGGCGGCTACATGATGGCCTGCATTGGCGAGAAGATCGTAAGCGCGCCATTTGCCGTGCTGGGTTCGATTGGTGTGGTGGCGCAACTGCCTAACGTCAATCGCCTGTTGAAGAAGCATGACATCGATTTCGAAGTGCTCACAGCGGGCGAATACAAGCGCACCCTCACCGTGTTCGGCGAAAACACCGAGAAGGGCAGGGAGAAGTTCCAGGAAGACCTGGACATCACCCACCAGCTGTTCAAAGACTTTGTCTCGCGCTATCGCCCGCAGTTGCACATCGACGAAGTGGCCACCGGCGAAGTCTGGCTGGGCGTGGCGGCTCTCAACCGCAAGCTGGTTGACGAGCTGCAGACCAGCGACGAGTACCTCAGCGACCGCGCCCGCAACGCCAACCTGTTCCACCTGCATTACGCCGAACGCAAGAGCCTGCAGGAGCGTATCGGCATGGCTGCCAGCGGCACGGTGGAGAACACCGTGGTGGGGCTTTGGAGCAAACTCGGCCGCTTGCGCTAACACCTTGAACCCCTTGAAATTTTTTTATGTTCAGGGGGTTGCAAGGTTCGATGATTGAAGACATAATGGCGCCCATCGAAACGCAGCGAACTTTGAAAAAGGTTCAGTGTTTCAAGGAGATAGCAAAGCGCAAGCAGCTAGATCCGACTTTGAGGCCGAGTAGCAAAGTGGTTATGCTCCGGATTGCAAATCCGTCTACGCCGGTTCGATTCCGACCTCGGCCTCCATTATTCGAAAGCCCCGCAGATTAACGTCTGCGGGGTTTTTCTTTGTGGGGCGGAAAATACAGAAGCCCCTTGAGGCGTGACGCCTAAGCTCAGCACGTGTTGGGCTTTTCCGTTTTTAGCGACAGGGTTATTTTTCAAGGTGTACCGACTGTTGCGATTCACAAAAAAGAAACTCTCCAAGGCGCTGCGAAAGTGGTTCGTCTACCTCGCTGTTGCAGGTGTCGCGGGCCATTCCAGCCGACTGTTCGACCACCTTTCCCTGTGGAAACCCTGGCGTTTAGCTAAGGGCGTTGCCGCATACCTCATTGCCTTTTGATGACGTTTTATACTGAAAGGGGTACTGCAGCATGAAGCGGTGTGCCAGGGTACAAATTTATAAGTAGCGCTTCCGACCCTGGAGGAGTATTGATGGCTTCCCGGCGCAATGTCGGAGGGAGTCACCTCAATGGATCGCAAGCCAAGCAATCAGGAAGTCGCTGTGGCGATCGGCATTAGCGAAGCGGAAGTCATTCGGTACAGAAGCGAGACGTTGTTGCTCGGCGATGGGTCATGGCTCATCCACTTCACATTCTTGATGCCCAAAGAGCTTCGGTTCGGCCTGACCGGGAGCTTTACCCACATCTTGAAAGCGGCGCCGCCGGCCGGTGACCGGCGAGTGGAGGCCCTGTAACGGCAGGCACCGGTGGCAAGGGCAGGGGATTTCGCCCATTCTGTGGCCGATGCAGCGTATAGTGACAAACGAGTTGCTGCATTTCAGTGACTCCTCTATCGAGGTTCAGTCATGAATGCCTCCCATCAGTCCCCCACGCACAAAGCCCACCTGCGGCTAGACGAGCAGATCAAAGCATTCCTTTCTAAGGGCGGAGCCATCCAGGAAGTGGCGTCTGGCATTGGTGCATCCGATCGTGTTGGCCCCAAGCTGCCATCGGCGAGGTGGCCCAGCTCCAAAGTCGTCAGGTAAGGCGAATGGGGTCGCACAGCGACCCCAATGACGGCTGAAGAAGCGTTATTGAGGTGGGTAGCGTGCCAAGTCCGCTTCCAGCTTTTCAGCGTCGCCTACCCGCTTGCGCACTTCGGCGTAAAACTGCTGGCTTTGGTTCTGAAACCGAATGTAGTCGCGGTCGCACGCTTCTTGCGCGGCCGTGAGTTCGTGGCCGGCAAGCCCCTGGATGGATTGGCGTGACAGGATGTAGGCCTGCCAGCAGTTCTCTACTTTGAGCAACCCGCGAGCGAACGCTTTTGTCTCGATTGTCGCCATTGGAGCACCCTCTTTGCGCCGAAAATCGGCACGTCGGTGTGGATCGCCAGAGCGACGATGGGCAATGTGTGGAAAAGCCGAATACCCGAGTATCGGATAGTGGAGCTTAGTGCGTTTTGAAGGGGGCGCTCGTAGGTCAGCCGGTCGGGCGATGCAATAGAAAAGAAAAGCCCGCCTGCAAGGGGCGGGCTAAAAGAACGTACGGAGCAAGGCCAGTGTGCCGCCTCTATTGTCGGTAATACGTGAAGCGGGGGTCATTAGGCTGTCGTTTGGTGTGGGTAGGGTTCAATTCTGGGGGGTATGTGGGCTGCGAAGTGTAGGGCGTTGGAGCTTCTGCGCTTATAAGATCGAGCGCCGCCCGCGCGGCGCTTCGCAGCGCAAGGCTGCTCCTACATCTGTTTCGGGCCAGTCACGCCTATGGCATCTGCCTTGGTTGCCCGACCCGATATCGCGCCATGCGCCAAGGAGCCGCGCGCCAATGCCCCAGGAATAACTGGCCCGAAACAGATGTAGGAGCAGCCTTGTGCTGCGAAGCGCCGCGCGGGCGGCGCTCGATTTCAAACGCGCTAAAAATCTCAAGCCAGGCCCTTCGCCCCACTATCAAAAATCACCACCCAAAAAAAGCCCGCCATGAAAAGGCGGGCAAATAACGTTTGAAGGGAGAGCCTGCAGATTGCGCCCGCTCCGTTAACTCAGCATTAAGCCGCAACCCATTGACCTCGCCCCCTGTTCAGCCTATACAAGCCTCCCGCCATCCCAGGAGCCCGCCCCGCATGCGCGACGAAGACGATCTGCACGAGCCCGAGCATGACCACCTGCTCGACCACGAATTCCTTTACGACGGCATCGACCCCGAGGCAGACGCCCAGGGCGCCGAAGACCCTGTCGAGGAGGATGATGAAACGCTGGATGACCTCGATGACGAGGAACGTGATCACCCAGCCTGGTTCGACGACTGCGAAGACGCGTGAGTCAGCGACGGTCCAGTGAGAAGCGGCCGGGGCCACTCACGGCCAGCAACAGCAAGCCGCCAATGATGCTCAGGTTTTTCAGGAACTGGGTCATGTTGGCGCTGCGCTCGGGGTCGACCATGTTCCAGAACGGGTGGCCGATCAATGCGGTGCCCAGCACGAACAGTGCAAACAGGAAGGCCAGCGGGCGCGTGTAGAACCCCAGAATCAGCACGATGCCGACGAAAAACTCCATGATCACCGCAACGGCCGCGGCGATCGTAGGGGCGGGGGCGCCGAGGGAGGTCATGTAGCTGACCGTGCCTTCAAAGCCGGTCAACTTGGCCCACCCGGACACAACAAACAGAATCATCAGCAGAATGCGGGCAACCAGGATGATGAAGTCGCGTTGACCATCGAACAGGGAGTAGCGCATGGCGGCATACCAGTGGACGGGGACAAGCTCCACTCTAGCAGTTGCACCGGGGATTTCCGCTGGGCAGCAAAAAGGCGCCACCAGGGCGCCTTTTCGAAGGAATTTGGTGCGAGTGGCGGGACTCGAACCCGCAAGGCTCACGCCGGCAGATTTTAAGTCTGCTGTGTATACCAATTCCACCACACTCGCACTTGAATGGGCCTTGACGACCGACGGGCTTCTAAGCAGAGGTATCTCAGTAGAAAGCGCGTTGCATTCAAGCGCGCTTTATAACCCATTGTTATAGTTGAGTCAACCGCAGCACCTATGATCAAGGGAAGACAGCCCTCACCCGTGGCCGCAATGCCTGTACTCGTCGACCGAGAACGCTGACAATCAGTTGCCACAAGGGCGGCTGCAGAGGACACTCCTGATCACGCCCAATTCCTCCCCGCTGTGCCTGTGGAGTTTGCATGGTTTCAGCTGACTGTCTCGAACACCCTGTCATGCCCGCGCACCGCTACGAACAGCTGGTTCAGTCGGTGGTGGACTACGCCATCTACATGCTCGACCCGACGGGGCATGTGGTGTCGTGGAACGCTGGCGCCGAACGCATCAAGGGCTACCGGGCCGATGAAGTGATCGGCCAGCATTTCTCGTTGTTCTTCACCCCCCAGGATTGTGCGCAAGGGCGCCCCGAACGCTTGCTGCGCCAGGCGCTCGAGCAAGGCGTGGCGCAGGATGAGGGGTGGCGCGTGCGCAAGGACGGCTCGCAATTCTGGGCGCTGGCTGCGCTGGATGTGATTCGCGATGACCTTGGGCAGATCATTGGCCTGGCCAAGGTCACCCGGGACATTACCGACCGGCGCGAATCGGCACTGCAGCTCGACGCTGTGCGTGCGCAGCTGTTTCAGGCGCAGAAACTCGAAGCGCTCGGCCAGCTGACGGGTGGGCTGGCGCATGATTTCAACAACATGCTCACGATCATCCTGAGTTCCGCCCGGCTGGCCCTCACCTCCCATGACCCGGAGCGCGTCCAGCGCCTGTTGCATCACATCATTGAAGCCGGCGAGCGGGGCACCGAGCTGACCCAACAACTGCTCAGCTTTGCCCGCCACCGCAAACTGGATGTCACGCGCATCGCGCCCCTGGAGTTGATCGCTGCCACGCGTGGCTTGCTCGAGCATTCGCTGACAAGTGAAATCGACCTGCAACACCATTTGCCCGCGAGTTTGCCCGCCATCGAAGTGGATGCCGGGCAGTTGCAGATGGTGCTGCTCAATTTGCTGTTCAACGCCCGCGACGCCATTGAGGGTAAAGGCAGCATTGGCCTGGCGGTCGATGTTGTTGAACTGGTCGGGGACGTAGAAGGGTTGCGGGGCCGTTATGTGTGCTTCGAGGTGCAGGACAGCGGCAGCGGGATTGCTCCCGACGTACTGCCACGTATCTTCGAGCCGTTTTTCACCACCAAGGCCTTCGGCAAGGGCACCGGCCTTGGCCTCAGCCAGGTTTATGGCTTTGCCAAGCAGAGCAATGGCGCCATCAGCGTCGACAGCGTGCCTGGCCAAGGCACGTGCATGCGTCTCTATTTGCCCGCGTGTGACCCATAAGCGGATCGCCAATTCTACAGGTACACACCATGGCACAAGCACTCAAGCGGCTGGTGACGGGGATCGAAGGGCTCGATGCCCTGCTCAAGGGCGGGCTGGTCGCGGGCGCGTCCTACATCATTCAAGGCCCGCCTGGCGCGGGAAAAACCATCCTCGCCAATCAGTTGGCCTGTGGCCACGTACAGGGTGGCGGCAGGGTGTTGGTGGCGACGTTGCTCAGTGAATCGCACGAGCGGCTGTTCCAGTACCTTGGGACGCTGGCGTTTTTTGATCCGACCCTGGTGGGTGACCAGATTCAATTTGTCAGTGCCTTCGATACCCTGGAGCAGGAAGGGCTCGATGCCGTGGTCAAGCTGCTGCGCCAGGAAATCAACCGGCAGCAGGCCAGCCTGCTGATCGTCGATGGGGTGCTCAATGCCCGCGTGCGCGCCGAAACGACCCTGGACACCAAGAAATTCGTGTCGGAACTGCAAGGCCACGCGGCCTTTGCCGGCTGCACCCTGCTGTTGTTGACCAGCGCCCGGCTGGACGAAGGCAGCCCGGAGCACACCATGGTCGATGGTGTGCTCGAACTGGGCGAGCAACTGGTGGGCAGCCGTGCCGTGCGCCATATTCAACTGCGCAAGACGCGTGGTAGCGCAGCCCTGTCGGGGCGCCATGAATGCTTGATCGATGAAGCGGGCATGCATGTTTTTCCACGTCTTGAATCGCTGTTCAGCCACCCCAGCCACCTGGGCAACGCCAGCCTGAGCCGTGTTTCTTCGGGCATTCCGAGCCTGGATGAAATGCTCGACGGCGGGCTGGCCACAGGCTCGGTCAGCCTCATCATGGGGCCCTCCGGTATCGGCAAGACCTCCCTGGGCCTGGCCTTCCTTAGCGCGTGCACGAAAGAAGCCCCTGGTGTGCATTTTGGCTTCTACGAAACGCCCGAACGCCTGCGCCTCAAGGCGGCATCGCTGGGCTACGATTTTGCCGCACTGGAACGCGAAGGTGCGCTGCAGCTGTGCTGGCAGCCCACCACGGAGGGTTTGCTGGACCAGGTTGGTGCGCGCTTACTGGCGCGTGTAGAGGCCCAAGGCAGCAAGCGTGTGGTGATCGACAGCCTGGGCGCCTTCAGCCGTTTGGCAATTGACCCGACTCGGCTCAACGCGTTTTTCCGCGCCTTGACCGGCGAGTTGCGGGCGCGAGGCGTCAGTGTGCTGCTGACCTGGGAGATGCGTGACATGTTCGGGTCGGAAATCATGGCCCCGGCACCGGACCTGTCGAGCATCGTCGACAACTTGATGCTGATGCGTTTCGTCGAACTGGATTCCCAGCTGCGGCGCATGCTGTCGATTCTCAAGGTGCGTGACAGCCACCATGACCCCGCGCTGCACGAGCTGTTGCTCGGCCCGCAGGGCATTATCTTGCGCAAGGCCTTCGAGGGCGCCAGCGGCGTGCTCTCGGGGACGCCGGTGCAGCAAGGCAGCGGGTGACGGGGCGGCTGATGAACACCATTCTGATCGTCGATGACGAATACCTGATCGCCGACATCCTCGGCTTTGCCCTGGAGGATGAAGGTTATCTGGTGGAAAAGGCGAGCAATGGCCTTAAGGCGCTGGAAGCACTGAAGGAAAAACGCGTCGAGCTGGTGATCACCGACTACATGATGCCGTTGCTCAATGGTGAAGAGCTGGCACGCAGGATGCGCGATGAGCTGCAGCTAAGCGACTTGCCGGTCATCCTCATGAGCGGCGCGCAGGCCAGCCAAGGATGCCCGGAGCTGTTCGCCGCGGTGTTCGACAAGCCCTTCGATATGGACAGGATGATCGCCAAGGTGCGCGAACTGCTGGGCACCTGAGGCGCAGGTCGATCAAGCGCGTCCGTGCGGCTTGAGGCAGTGCTGCTCAGTGCGAGTCGTCGTGTTTTTCCGGGGCTGGGTTGCCAGCCTGGATACGCTTGAAGATCTCTTCGCGGTGCACCTGAACATCTTTCGGTGCATCGATGCCAATCCTCACCTGCATCCCTTTGACGCCCAGAATGGTGACTTTGATGTCATCGTTGATGACGATGCTTTCGCCAACCTTACGGGTGAGTATCAGCATGTAGTTCTCCTTGGTAATGTTGAAATCCGTCGGGCTAATTGCCGCGGCGGTGGGAGCCAGTCCCTCTTCCTTCTCATTAAAGACGCTTTCGGCGGATAGGAATTCCCCGACAGACAAATTCTGTTGCGTATCTTCAGGTGCAGGCGCCGGTAACTGCCGCAAGCGGTGTCCCGGCGAAGGTGCTCGGTGGCAAGAATAGGGGGGTTCAGCCCGGATGGGAAATTTCTCTGCATCATGGCCTAAATAGACAGTGTCAATGATCGTCCTGTTCCTCCAGCGCCTGTAGAAATAACAACAGCGCCACTTCTTCTGGATCCAGGCCTTTGCGATTACGTTTGCGGGGCAAGCTGGCCAGGCGGCCGAGGGCAAAGTGTTCCAGCACGGCTGGGTGGATGTAGCAGCGCCGGCATACCGCCGGGGTATTGCCCAGGCGCGTGGCGACCTGCTTGACGATGGCAGCGACCTGGCGTTTCGCTTCGGTTTCCGGCTCCCAGGCCAGCGGCCTGAGCAGGTTCAGCGCAAGGCTGCTGCCAGCCCAGGTGCGGTAGTCTTTGGCGGTAAAGTCAGCGCCAGTAAGCGCCTGCAAGAATTGGTTGATATCGCTGGAACCGATGCTGTGGCGTTGCCCCTCTTCGTCGAGGTACTGGAACAGCGCTTGGCCCGGCAGCTCCATGCAGCGCTTGAGCAGGTTGGCCAGGCGCCTGTCGTGCAGGGTGACATCGTGCTCGACACCGCGCTTGCCGCGGAACTGGAAGCGGATGGTGCCGCCTTGCACCTTGACGTGACGGTTGCGCAGCGTGGTCAACCCGTATGACTGGTTGTCACGCAGGTAACGCTGGTTGCCGATGCGGATCAGGGTGTGGTCCAGCAGGCTGACGACCAGTGCCATCACCTTTTCCCGGTCCAGGCCCGGTCTGGCCAGGTGGGTCTCCAGTTGCGAGCGCAATTTCGGCAGTGCCTGGGCAAATGCCAACATGCGCCCGTATTTGTGCTGGTCGCGCAGTTCGCGCCATTGCTCATGGTAGCGGTACTGCTTGCGGCCACGGGCGTCGCGGCCGGTGGCTTGCAGATGGCCTTGCGGGTCAGCGCAGATCCACACATCGCTATAGGCCGGAGGGATCACCAGTGCGGCAATGCGTGCGAGGGTGTCGGCGTCGCGAACCCGCTGCCCCTCGGTGTCCAGGTAGATGAAGCGGTCGCGCCAGCGCCGTCGGCTCAGGCCCGGTTGGCTGTCGTCAACGTAATGCAGGGTGCGGGGCAGGGGGCAGTCGAGCATTGGCGGCAGGCCTCGATCAGGTCTCTGATCAATGGACAACGGCCGCGTCAGGGTTGCTCAGCCCAATAAAGCCACCGACTTGATCTGGGCGATCAGGGCCTGGCCTGGGTGTAGGCCAAGCTGGTCTGCCGAGAAGCGGGTGATGCGCGCCAGCAAGGCATTGCCCCCGGCATCCAGGCTCACCAGCACATGGGCCGGATTGTCTGCCGGGCGGGTTTCGCGCACCTGCACCGGTAGCCGGTTGAGAATGCTGGAGGCGCTGTCCGCCGTCAGGGCCAGGCTCACGTCGCGCGCCTGCACCTTTACCCGCAGGGTGCTGCCCATGACGTGAGCGGGGTGGGCGATGCGCAGTATCGGCGCGCCGCTGCCGGGCAGGCGCAGATCGAGCAGGTCGTAATGGGGGTCATGCCCGACTACCAAGCCTTCGAACACCACCCCGGCATCTTCGCCCTGGGCCAGCGACAGGTCCAGGCGTGCAAGCGTTTCGCCAATCGGGCCGCTGGCCACGGCCTGGCCTTGCTCCAGCAGCACCAGGTGGTCGGCAAGGCGCGCTACTTCGTCCTGGGCATGGCTGACATACACCAGCGGGATATCCAGCTCGTCATGCAGGCGCTCCAGGTACGGCAGGATTTCGCGCTTGCGCGGCCCATCGAGGGCAGCCAACGGCTCGTCCATCAACAACAGTCGTGGGCTGCTCAGCAGCGCGCGGGCGATACCGACCCGCTGCGCCTCACCGCCGGACAACGTGGCGGGCCGACGTGCGAGCAGGTGGCCGATGCCCAGCAACTGGCACGCCTGTTCGAGGCTGACCTTGCGCTCGCTGGGCGCAACCCGGCGCCAGCCAAACTCCAGGTTGCCGCGCACCGACAAGTGCGGGAACAGGCTGGCTTCCTGGAATACATAGCCCACTGGGCGCAGGTGAGGCGCTTGAAAATAGCCGCGGCTGCTGTCTTCCCAGACCTCGCCATTGACTTCGATGTAGGCGCTGGCGGCGCGCTCCAGCCCTGCCAGGCAACGCAGGCAGGAGGTTTTACCAGACCCGGAATGGCCGAACAACGCGCTGATCCCGCGCCCTGGCAGTTGCAGGTCGACATCCAGGGTAAAGTCGTCGCGTGCCAGTTTCAGGCGCGCCACAATCGATGCAGTCATTTCAGCTCCAGCCAGCTTTGCCGCGGCGCCCCGCGTACAGCAGGAGCAGCACCAGGAACGAGAACACCAGCATGGCACCGGCCAGCCAGTGGGCTTGCGCATACTCCATGGCCTCGACGTGATCGAAGATCTGCACCGAGACCACGCGGGTTTTGTCGGGGATGTTGCCACCGATCATCAGCACCACGCCGAACTCGCCCACGGTATGGGCAAAGCCCAGAATGCTGGCGGTGATGAAGCCAGGGCGGGCCAGCGGCAGTACCACATGGACGAAGGTGTCCCATGGGCTGGCGCGCAGGGTGGCAGCCACTTCCAGCGGCCGTTGGCCGATCGCGCCAAAGGCGTTTTGCAAGGGCTGCACCACAAAGGGCATGGAGTAAATCACGGAGCCGATCACCAACCCGCTGAAGCTGAATACCACGCTGCCCAGGCCCAATGCGTGGGTGGCCTGGCCGAGCCAGCCATGGGGCCCGAGGGCGAGCAGCAGGTAAAAGCCGATGACCGTCGGTGGCAGCACCAGCGGCAGGGCCACCACCGCGCCCACCGGCCCGCGCAGCCAAGAGCGCGTGCGCGCCAGCCACCAGGCGATGGGCGTGCCGACGATCAGCAGGATCAAGGTGGTCAGGCTGGCCAGTTTGATGGTCAGCCAGATGGCACCCAGGTCACTGGCGTCCAGTGGCATCAGAGCTCATAACCGTAGGATTTGATTACCGCGGCGGCTTTCGGGCCTTTCAGGTATTCGACCAGCGCCTTGGCAGCGGCACTGTCCTTGCCTTTGTTGAGGATCACAGCGTCCTGGCGGATCGGGTCGTGCAGGTTGGATGGCACGATCCAGGCTGAGCCGCTGGTGACTTTGCCGTCCTTGTAGATCTGCGACAGCGCGACGAAGCCCAGTTCGGCATTGCCGGTGGACACGAACTGGAAGGCCTGGGTGATGTTCTGCCCTTCGACGATCTTGCCCTTGGTGGCCTCGGTCAGTTTCAGCTTGTCGAGCACCTGGGTCGCGGCCAGGCCGTAGGGGGCGGCTTTAGGGTTGGCGATGGACAAGTGCTTGTACGTGTTCTGCTTCAGCACGTCCCCCTTGGCATCCACGTAACCTTCTTTCGCCGACCACAGGGCCAGGGTGCCGATGGCGTAGGTGAAACGCGAGCCTGGGACGATTTCCTTTTCCTGCTCGAGTTTGGCCGGGGTGCTGTCGTCGGCGGCGAGGAACACTTCGAACGGCGCGCCATTCTTGATCTGGGCGTAGAACTGCCCGGTAGCACCATAGGCGGCGACCAGCGTGTGGCCGGTGTCCTTTTCAAAGTCTTTGGCTATGGCCTGAATGGGGGCTGTGAAGTTCGCTGCGACCGCGACCTGGACTTCGTCGGCCCAGGCAGTGTTAAGGCAGATCAGGCTGGCCAGGGCAGTGGCGGCCAGGTGGAATGGGCGGATACGCATGAAGACAGCTCCTTGGGTTATCGTTATAGCGTGAACTATATAGCGATAGGCCATTGGCCGGGAAGGGGGCTGGACGACCACGGCGGTAATGGCCTGCAAGTGCTGTTCAGCGCGATAGCGTTTGCAGTGCCTTGCTGGCAATTTCCTGGGTCAGCTCAGCTGCCGGCATATGCCTGCCCAAGCGCAGCGCCTGGCCCGACCACAGGTTGCTGAAGTCGCTGTTGCCTTGCGGGTCGGTGATTGCACGCAGTGGCATCAGCGCGCCACCTGCCAGCGGGAAGCGCGGTGCCAGGTCGCTCATCGGCCCAAGCTCACGCATGATGCGGTTGTTGATGCCCCGCGCTGGGCGGCCGGTGAACAGGTTGGTCAGGGCCGTGTCGCTGGCGGGCGCGGTGTCCAGCGCGCGGCGGTGGGCCGCAGACACCTTGGCCTCGGGGCAGAACAGGTAGGCCGTGCCGATCTGCACGGCCGAGGCGCCCAACGCAAGGGCCGCGACCAGGCCACGGTGGTCGGCGATGCCCCCGGCTGCAATCACCGGCACCGTGACCGCGTCGACGATCTGTGGCACCAGGGCGAAGGTGCCAATCTGGCTGGTGATGTCTTCGCTGAGGAACATGCCGCGATGGCCGCCCGCTTCATAGCCCATGGCGATGATCGCGTCACAGCCGTTGCGCTCCAGCCACAGCGCTTCTTCCACCGTGGTAGCACTGGACAGCACCTTGGCGCCACTGGCCTTGACCCGTTGCAGCAGGTGGGGCTCGGGCAGGCCGAAGTGAAAGCTCACCACTTCAGGGCGCAACTGTTCGACCAGCTGGCAGCTTTGCTCATCGAACGGCGCACGGTTGGAGACCGGCGTAGGGGCGTCGAAATCGGCACCCACCTCGCTGTAGTAAGGCTTGAGTACCTGCTTCCAGCGCGCCTCGCGGATCGCGTCGGGCGGTGGTGGTTGGTGGCAGAAGAAGTTCAGGTTCAGCGGCCGCGTAGGGCAGGCCGCGCGGAACGCTTCGATCTCATCACCTACCTGGTCACTGCTCAACATGGCGCAGGGCAGTGCGCCAAGGCCGCCCGCAGCGCCCACGGCAATGGCCATGGCCGAGCCCGTCGCACCTGCCATCGGTGCCTGCAGAATAGGCACTTCAATGCCCAGCAGATCGAGAATACGGCGGTCGGGCCAAGGGCTCATGCGGGTCTCCTTGCGGGCGGCGTGATCGGTGCGGCAGTACCTGCGGGGCGTTTACAGGGCCTTGCTGACCTGGATGTCGCTGATCTTTTCGGCGTCTTCGCCGTGGATCTTGCGCAGCGCTTGCAGCGCCTGCTCCTGGGAGGCATCGCTCATGAGTGCGAAATCCCAACGGCGCTCGCCGTCGATTTTGTATTTGATGACGTACTTGATGGTCTGGGTCATGGCGGTCTTATCTGAGTTTCGACGACGAGCGACGGATGATCTTGATCTTGTGGGTCAAGGTCGGCTTGCGCGTTACCGAGATCGGGCGCGTGGTCACGGTATCGAGGGTGATGTTCCAGAAACCGGTACTTGGAACGGTGATCTTGGCCGGGAACTTGTCGAAGGCACCACCATGGTAGGTGTGTCGACCGCCATTTTTGAAGCTGCGGAAGTTGGCGTCGTTCATCAGGCGGATGTTGCAGCGCTGGGAGCACTCGATGACGACGATATCGTCCTCGTTGAGGTGCTCGCGCTGGTGTACGAATTTCATGTGATGCTCCGCAAGGTTTGGATCTGCAAAGGCGAAAGATACCACGATGTCACGCTAAGCTGCCGCGCTCGATGGCCAGGCGTAGATAATTCTGCCAAAGCAGGGAGCAAACAGGCCTGGCTGTGGTCGAATTGGATTCTTGATGGCAGAGGTGCTGCAAATGAAGTGGATGGTGGCGGCGTTGTTCCTGGGGCTTGGGGGCTGTGTCAGCGTTTCGGAGCTTGAGCAGTCGCATGAAACGCTGGATGTGATGTCTGGCAAGACACCGCGTGAATACGCCGATTGCGTCAAGCAGAAGCTGGCCGATACCCGTGATCCGTTGGTCGAGGAGCAACGCGGTGATGGCTTGCGCCTGATCGTCCCGCAAAAGCTCACGGCCGGGGCTGGGCCGGCGGCACTGGTCGATATCGACTCGCGTGGCAGCGGCAGCAGCATCAAATTGCATGAACGGTTGAACAACTTCCCGTTGCGCCTGGGTGATGTGCGCACCGCAGCGACGCAGTGCATTTCTGGCCATTGATCTGGCGCAACGGATGCGCGGTTAAAAGGCCAATAGCTGTCACCTGGTAGGTGTTGGCGTTGTTGCGACTTGCCCTACGGGTCTAGTATCCATTTGCTTATGTTTTTTAAGCCTAAGCTTATAACAAAAGAAATGGAGATTCGTGATGACCCCGTTGAGTCGAGTCGTGATCGGCAGCCTGCTGATCCTGGCCTGGCCCACGGCGCATGCCGCCGATGGCCAGAAGATCTTCACCCAGGGCGGGGCGAACCCCGCCGCCATGGCCTGTATAGGTTGCCATGGCCCAGACGGCAAGGGCATTGCCGCTGCCGGGTTCCCTCGCTTGGCCGGCCTGCCGGCCGGTTACCTCAGCAAGCAATTGCAGGATTGGCGCAATGGCACCCGCAAGCAGCCGGTCATGGAACCGCTTGCCAAGGCCCTGAGCGACGACGAAATCAAAGCCGTCAGTGCCTACCTGGCCAGCCTCCCGGCTGAGCCAGCAGCCGATCTGCGCCGCCAGCAGATAGCCGATGACCCCACCACGCGCCTGGCACTGTATGGCGACTGGGGGCGGCAGATTCCGGGGTGTGTGCAATGCCACGGCCCAGGCGGCAGCGGCGTGGGTGAGCATTTCCCACCGCTGGCAGGCCAGCCTGCGGCTTACCTGGTAGCCCAACTGAATGCCTGGCGCGACGGCAGCCGCAGCAATGACCCCAACCAACTGATGGTCGGCGTGGCCAAGGCCATGACCGATGACGAGGTCAAGGCGATTGCCGCGTTCTTCGCCCGTCCCGCCCACCCGGAGGTCACGCCATGAAGCCGATGATTCCAGCCGTGCTGCTGCTGGCCATGGGCAGTGCCCAGGCAGCCCCGATCGCCATGGAAGACCAGTCGCAGTTGAAAGTGCCGGGCGTGCAGGCCGCGCCCCAGTTCGTGCCGCCAGCCGAGAGCGAGTTGCCGGACAATGCCTTTGGCAAGATGGTCCGCCAGGGCCATGCGCTGTTTGTCGATACCCGGCGGCTGATGCCCGAAGCCGTGGGCAACGGCATGAACTGCAGCAACTGCCACCTTGATCAGGGGCGCCTGGCCCACTCCGCGCCGATGTGGGGTGCGTATCCGATGTACCCGGCGTATCGCAAGAAAAACGACAAGGTCAACACCTATGCCGAGCGCATTCAGGGGTGTTTCCAGTTCAGCATGAATGGCAAACCACCGGCGGCTGACAGCCCGCAGATGACGGCGTTGTCGGTGTATGCCTACTGGTTGTCGACCAAGGCGCCGACAGGCGTGGAGATCGCCGGGCGCGGCTACCCCGACGTACCGCAACCCCAGGGTGGCTACGACTTCAAGCGTGGCCAGCAGGTCTACCGTGACCAGTGTGCGATTTGCCACGGCGACAATGGCGAAGGGCAGCAGGTGGCCGGCGAGTATGTAATGCCGCCGTTGTGGGGCAAGGATTCCTACAACTGGGGGGCCGGGATGCACCGTATCAACACGGCGGCGTCCTTCATCAAATACAACATGCCGCTGGGCAAGCCTGGCAGCCTGAGCGATGAACAGGCCTGGGATGTGGCGGCATGGATCAACCGCCATGAGCGCCCGCAGGACCCGCGGTTGGTGGACGGGTCTGTGGAGAAGACGCGGCTGAAGTTTCATGCCAATGACGGGGTGAACCTGTATGGGCAGAAGGTCGAGGGGGTGCTGATCGGGCAGGGAACCGGTAGCTGATAGGGTTGCTGTGCTGGCCTCTTCGCGGGCTTTCCCACGAGGAGGCCAGCACAGGCAGCAACCGTTTTTGTCATCTACCCGTCACCGCCCTGCAACCACTGCCGGGTTGCAATGGCCGCCATCATCCTCAAGGAGCGCGGCCATGGAACTCTGTGTGATCGGGGCGGGGTATGTTGGTTTGGTGACGGCGGCCTGTTTTGCCGAAATGGGCAATCGCGTGGTCTGCCTGGAACGCGACCCGCAGCGCCTGATGCAACTGCGCCAAGGCCACTGCCCGATCCACGAGCCAGGCCTGCAGGCGCTGTTGCACAGCGCCATGCAGGCGGGCCGGCTGGCCTTCAGCGATGACTGGCAGCAAGCCCTGGCCGCCGCCGAGGTGGTGTTCATCGCAGTGGGCACACCGAGCCAGGAAGACGGCTCAGCCGACCTGCAGCATGTGCTGGCCGTGGCCGACAGCCTGGGGCGGCACCTGACCCACCCGTGCCTGGTGGTGAACAAGTCGACTGTTCCCGTAGGCACCGCGGAACGCGTAGCCCGGCACATTGCGCTTGGCCTGCGCGAGCGTGGCGCAGGCTTTGTTGTCGAGGTGGCGAGCAACCCCGAGTTTCTCAAGGAGGGTAGCGCCCTCGAAGACTTCATGCGCCCGGACCGCATCCTCATCGGCACCGACAGCGCAGCCGCCAGCCAGTGCCTGCAGCGGCTGTATGCGCCGTTTGTGCGTAACCGTGAACGCATCCTGTTGATGGCGCCGCGCGCCGCCGAATTCAGCAAATACGCCGCCAATGCCTTTCTGGCCACCAAGATCTCCTTCATCAACGAGCTGGCCGGGCTTTGCGCGCAGCTGGACGTGGATATCGAGCAGGTGCGACGAGGCATTGGCAGCGACCGGCGCATCGGCAGCCATTTCATCTATGCCGGGTGTGGCTATGGCGGCTCATGCTTCCCCAAGGATGTCCGGGCGCTGATCCGCACCGCCGAGCAGCTTGGCTACCCGGCGGGTATCCTGCAGGCAGTGCAAGCCCGTAACGAAGCGCAGAAGACCTTGCTGTTCAAGGCGCTGCACCAGCATTTTGGCGGCTTCATGCGTGGGCGTAGCGTGGCGCTGTGGGGGTTGGCCTTCAAACCCGGTACCGACGACCTGCGCGAGGCGCCCAGCCTGGTACTGATCGACGCCTTGCTGGCGGCCGGTGCGCGGGTACAGGCCTGCGACCCGGTGGCGCTGGGCGGCATGGCAGGGCGCTACCCGCACGCCTTGGCCACTGGCCAACTGCGCCTGAGCGAAGACCCTTACGCCTGCGTCGAAGGCGCGGACGCCCTGGTACTGGTGACCGAATGGAAGCAATTCAGGCAGCCGGATTTCCTACGGGTGCGGGGGCTTATGCGCATGCCAGTGGTATTCGATGGTCGCAATATTTACGATGCTCAGGAACTATCTACACTGGGTTATCTCTATCATGGCATCGGTCGGCCTCAGGTGGGGCATTGTAAGGTGACTGCCGCCTGATTAGACTGCGCCGAATTCCACAGGCCTAGCCTTCGTTAAGGACGTATATGATCAAAAAATGCTTGTTCCCGGCCGCCGGCTACGGCACCCGCTTCCTGCCCGCTACCAAAGCCATGCCCAAGGAAATGCTGCCGGTGGTCAACAAGCCGCTGATCCAGTATGGCGTTGAAGAAGCGCTGGATGCCGGGCTGAACGAGATCTCCATCGTGACTGGCCGTGGCAAGCGTGCCTTGGAAGACCACTTCGACATCAGCTACGAGCTGGAAAACCAGATCAAGGGCACCGACAAGGAAAAATACCTGGTCGGCATCCGTCGTCTGCTCAACGAGTGTTCTTTCTCCTACACCCGTCAGACCGAAATGAAGGGCCTGGGCCACGCGATCCTCACCGGCCGCCCGCTGATCGGCGACGAACCGTTCGCCGTCGTCCTGGCCGACGACCTGTGCGTCAACCCGGAAGGTGACGGTGTTCTGACCCAGATGGTCAAACTGTACAAGCAGTACCGCTGCTCGATCGTTGCCATCCAGGAAGTCGACCCGCAGGAAACCAACAAGTACGGTGTGATCGCCGGCGAGATGATCCGCGACGACATCTTCCGCGTCACCGACATGGTCGAAAAACCGGCCCCTGAAGACGCGCCATCGAACCTGGCGATCATTGGTCGCTACATCCTGACCCCGGATATCTTCGATATCATCGCCAACACCAAGCCGGGCAAAGGCGGTGAAATCCAGATCACCGACGCCCTGCTGCAGCAGGCCAAAGATGGCTGCGTGATCGCCTACAAGTTCAAGGGCAAGCGTTTCGACTGCGGTGGCGCCGAAGGCTACATCGACGCGACCAACTTCTGCTTCGAGAACTACTACAAGACGGGCAAGGCTTACTGATAAGCCTGGCAGGTCTGAGAGCCACCCTTCGGGGTGGCTTTTTTGTTTGCGGCGGCCAACGGCGGTATGCTGGGCGCCAGCCTAGGAGACTGAATAAATGGCCTACGATTTTGATCTGTTCGTGATTGGTGCCGGGTCCGGCGGTGTGCGCGCCGCGCGCTTTGCCGCGGGCTTTGGCGCGAAAGTGGCAGTGGCCGAGAGCCGCTACCTGGGCGGTACCTGCGTAAACGTCGGCTGCGTGCCGAAAAAACTGCTGGTGTATGGCGCGCACGTCGCTGACGAGCTGGAACAAGCCGCAGGCTTCGGCTGGACCCTGGAAGAAGGGCATTTCGACTGGGGCACCTTGATTGCCAACAAGAACCGGGAAATCGAGCGCCTCAACGGCATCTACCGTAACCTGCTGGTCAACAGCGGGGTGACCTTGTTGCAAGGCCATGCACGGCTGACCGGCGCCAACGAAGTGGACGTCGACGGCCAGCGCTACACGGCCGAGCACATCCTCATCGCCACTGGTGGCTGGCCGCAGGTGCCAGACATCCCAGGCAAGGAACTGGCCATCACCTCCAACGAGGCGTTCTACCTCAAGGCACTGCCACGCCGTGTGCTGGTGGTGGGCGGTGGCTACATTGCCGTCGAATTTGCCGGCATCTTCCAGGGTCTGGGTGCCGCCACCACCTTGCTGTACCGCGGCGACCTGTTCCTGCGTGGCTTCGACGGCTCGGTGCGCACGCACCTGAAAGAAGAGCTGGAAAAACGCGGCCTCGATCTGCAGTTCAACGCGGACATCCAGCGTATCGACAAGCTGGATGACGGCAGCCTCAAGGCCACCCTCAAGGACGGCCGCGAGCTGGTTGCCGACTGCGTGTTCTACGCCACCGGTCGCCGGCCGATGCTGGACAACCTGGGCCTGGAAAACACCGGCGTCGAGCTGGATGCCCGCGGCTACATTCGCGTTGACGACCAGTACCAGACCACCGCGCCATCGATCCTCGCCATCGGCGATGTGATCGGCCGGGTGCAGCTTACCCCCGTGGCGCTGGCCGAGGGCATGGCCGTTGCACGGCGGTTGTTCAAGCCCGAGCAGTACCGCCCGGTGGACTACCAGAACATCCCCACCGCAGTGTTCAGCCAGCCGCCGATCGGTACCGTCGGCCTGACCGAAGAGCAGGCGCTGGAAGCCGGGCATAAGGTGCAGATCTTCGAGAGCCGTTTCCGGGCCATGAAGCTGACCCTTACCGACATCCAGGAAAAGACCCTGATGAAGCTGGTGGTCGATGCCGAGACCGACAAGGTCCTGGGTTGCCACATGGTCGGGCCGGATGCCGGTGAGATCGTCCAGGGCCTGGGGATTGCGCTGAAGGCCGGGGCGACCAAGCAGCAGTTTGACGAGACCATCGGTGTGCACCCGACGGCGGCCGAAGAGTTCGTGACCATGCGTACCGTTACCCGCTGATAATTGCGTGTGACGACACCACCCTGTGGGAGCGGGTTTACCCGCGAAGAATACAACGCGGTGTATGGCACCGGCTTTGCCGGTGTTCGCGGGTAAACCCGCTCCCACAGGGTTCTGCTACACAAGCAGCAGCTGCGTTGTTCAGCGCAATCTCTTCTATTAATAAACCTTGGTTATAGCCAAAACCAATCAGCAGCATCAGCTTTGCCAATGAGCCTTCAATGGGATGAACGGTTAGGATTCTCTCCATCAACTGATTCCAACCCCATGAAGGAGCGTCTCTCATGCCTATCATCAACAGCCAAGTCAAACCGTTCAACGCCACTGCCTACCACAAAGGCGAGTTCGTCCAGGTCAGCGAAGCCGACCTGAAAGGCAAGTGGTCTGTCGTGTTCTTCTACCCGGCCGACTTCACCTTCGTCTGCCCAACCGAACTGGGTGACCTCGCTGACAACTACGCCGAGTTCCAGAAGCTGGGCGTCGAGATCTACGGCGTGTCCACCGACACCCACTTCACCCACAAAGCCTGGCACGACACTTCGGACACCATCGGCAAGATCGAATACCCGCTGATCGGTGACCCGACTCACATCATCTCGCGCAACTTCGACGTACTGATCGAAGAAGCCGGCCTGGCCGATCGCGGTACCTTCGTGATCAACCCAGAAGGCCAGATCAAGATCGTCGAACTCAACGACGGTGGTGTAGGCCGTGACGCCAGCGAGCTGCTGCGCAAGGTCAAGGCTGCCCAGTACGTTGCCGCTCACCCAGGCGAAGTCTGCCCGGCCAAGTGGAAAGAAGGCGAAGCCACCCTGGCACCGTCGCTGGACCTGGTTGGCAAGATCTAAGGTCGTGCGCCAGTCGCGGGCGGTAAGCAGCCGCCAAAGCTGAAGTACCTACCGCCCCGCCAAACGCCCGGGCGCTGCTGCCTGGGCGTTTTTGTATCTGAAGATTGAAAAAGGAATCGCCCGTATGTTGGACGCCACGCTTAAATCGCAACTGAAAACCTACCTGGAGCGGGTCACCCAGCCGATCGAGATCGTTGCCTCCCTCGACGACGGCGCGAAGTCCCGCGAATTGCACGACCTGCTGGTGGAAATCGCCGGCCTGTCGAACCTGATTACCCTGCGCGCGGACGGAAGCGACGCCCGTCGTCCTTCGTTCTCGCTCAACCGCCCGGGGGCTGACATCAGCCTGCGTTTCGCCGGCATCCCCATGGGCCACGAATTCACCTCCCTGGTGCTGGCGCTGCTGCAAGTCGGCGGCCACCCGTCCAAGGCCAGCGCCGACGTGATCGAGCAGATCCAAGGGCTGCAAGGCGAATTCACCTTCGAAACCTACTTCTCGCTGTCGTGCCAGAACTGCCCGGACGTGGTCCAGGCGCTGAACCTGATGGCGGTGCTCAACCCCAACGTGCGCCATGTGGCCATTGATGGCGCGCTGTTCCAGGACGAAGTCGAAGCGCGCAAGATCATGGCGGTGCCGAGCGTTTACCTGAACGGCGAAGTGTTTGGCCAGGGCCGCATGGGCCTGGAAGAGATTCTGGGCAAGATCGACACCAGCGCCGGCACCCGCCAGGCCGAGAAGATCAATGTCAAGGACGCATTCGACGTATTGGTGGTCGGTGGTGGCCCAGCCGGCGCCGCGGCGGCGATCTATGCCGCGCGTAAAGGCATCCGCACCGGTGTTGCCGCCGAGCGCTTTGGTGGGCAGGTGCTCGACACCCTGGCCATCGAAAACTTCATTTCAGTGCAGGAAACCGAAGGGCCGAAGCTGGCCACCGCGCTGGAAGAACACGTCAAGCAGTACGACGTCGACATCATGAACCTGCAGCGCGGCGAGGCGTTGATCCCTGCCACCGACGGCGGCCTGCACGAAGTACGCCTGGCCGGTGGTGCCTCGCTCAAGGCCAAGACCGTGATCCTGGCCACCGGTGCCCGCTGGCGCGAAATGAACGTGCCGGGTGAACAGGAATACCGCGGTCGCGGCGTGGCCTACTGCCCGCACTGTGACGGCCCGCTGTTCAAGGGCAAGCGCGTGGCGGTGATCGGCGGCGGCAACTCTGGTGTGGAAGCGGCCATCGACCTGGCCGGCATTGTCGCCCAGGTGACGCTGATCGAGTTCGACAGCCAACTGCGTGCTGACGCCGTGCTGCAACGCAAGCTGCACAGCTTGCCGAACGTGAAGGTGATCACCAGTGCGCTGACCACCGAAGTGCTGGGCAATGGTGAGAAAGTGTCCGGTTTGCGCTACAAGGATCGCACCACCGATGAGCTGCATGACCTGGCGCTGGAGGGCATCTTCGTACAGATCGGTCTGCTGCCGAACACTGACTGGCTGAAAGGTACGGTCGAGCTGTCGCCGCGTGGCGAGATCATTGTCGATGCCAAGGGCGCGACCAACATCCCAGGCGTGTTTGCCGCCGGTGACGTGACCACAGTGCCGTACAAGCAGATCGTCATCGCCGTAGGCGAGGGCGCCAAGGCTTCGCTGGCAGCCTTCGATCACCTGATCCGCACCTCGGCGCCGGCGTAAGCCAAGCGCAAGCCTGAGGGTGTCTATGATTACCCCAGACACCCTCAGGAATCTCACCCATGACCCTGATCAGCCGCGAACCCTGGTGGCTAGTGCCACCCAAGCCCGGGCAAAAGGAGCAGGACCTGCACTGGGGCTATCTGGAAATCTACGCCGACGGCCGCACTGTGTTCGTCGACCAGCGCCCCAGCGATAAAGAACTGGCCGAGCGCAAAAGCTGCCGCAACTTCCCCGACCCCGAGCACTGAAGGGCTTAGCCTTCGAGCTCGGCCAGGCGCGCCTCCAGCGCTGCAATCCGGGCTTCCAAGGCCTCCATGCGCTCCTCCGAAACACTGCCGCCACTGCTGCGGGCGCCCCCCTCCTGCTGGCGCGCAGCCAAAATCGCCTCGATTTCTGCCGGGTCACCCAGCGCATGGGTATAGCGGTCTTCGCGTTGGCCTGCCTGGCGCGGCAGGTGCAAAGCCAAATTCCGTGAAATCAGGCGCTCCAGCTGGTGCTGGATTTGTTCAGTGTCGTCGAAGTCGTGCAGGCGGTTGCTGCGGCTGAGCAGCTCGTTGAGGGTTTGCGGCCCCCGCAGGAACATCAGGCCCATCAGCACCAGCTGCGCCGGCACCAGCTCCAGGGCCTTGTCCACGCGTTGCTCCCAGCGGTCGGCGCGGCTGCCCATCTGCAAGCGTGTCATGCCCTGGCCTTCGAGTGCGCGCAAGGCCTGGCCGACCTGGCCTTGGGTGAGGTTCATCACCGGCTCGCGGCTGGTCTTCTGGTTACAGGCCAGGACCAGGGCATTGAGAGTCAGTGGGTAGCTTTCCGGGCTGGTGGCCTGTTTTTCGATCAGCGAGCCGAGAATGCGGATCTCGGTGCTGTTGAAACGGCCTTCACCTGCGGTTTCGTGTTCTGACATGGCCCAGTCTCATTGCGAGGAAAAGGCCACTAGCGTAGGTAAAGCCGCTGCATTAGGCAATTGGCAGCGCTTGTTGAACGGCCTTGCCGGGGCTCCGGGCTGGTCGAAAGGGCCGCAAAGCGGCCCCAACACGCTTAAGCCCCGCGTCGCTCTTCAGCCTGGCACGCCGCTGCCGTGAACAGCACGTCGGTCGAAGAATTCAGCGCAGTCTCGGCCGAGTCCTGCAGTACGCCGATGATGAAGCCCACGGCAACCACCTGCATGGCGATCTCGCTGGGGATGCCAAACAGGCTGCAAGCCAGCGGAATCAACAGCAGCGAACCACCAGCCACGCCCGAAGCGCCGCACGCGCAGACCGCTGCCACCACACTCAGCAACACCGCAGTCGGCAAGTCGACCGGGATACCCAGGGTGTGCACGGCCGCCAGGGTCAGCACGGTGATGGTGATCGCGGCGCCGGCCATATTGATGGTCGCGCCCAGGGGGATCGACACCGAATAGGTGTCTTCATGCAGGCCAAGGCGCTCCGAAAGTGCCAGGTTGACCGGAATGTTGGCGGCCGAGCTGCGGGTGAAGAACGCCGTGATACCGCTTTCGCGCAGGCACAACAACGTCAGTGGGTACGGGTTGCGGCGAATCTTCCAGAACACGATCAGCGGGTTCATCACCAGGGCCACGAACAGCATGCAGCCAATCAGCACGGCCAGCAGGTGCAAGTAGCCGAGCAGGGCGCTCAAGCCCGACTGTGCCAGGGTCGCGCTGACCAGGCCGAAGATGCCCAGCGGGGCGAAGCGGATGACCACGCGCACGATCAGGGTCACGCCGTTGGACAGGTCCTCGACCACAGTGCGGGTGGTTTCGCCGGCATGGCGCAGCGCCACGCCCAGGCCGATCGCCCAGGTCAGCACGCCGATGAAGTTAGCGTTGAGCAAGGCATTGACCGGGTTGTCGACGGCGCTCAGCAGCAGGTTCTGCAGCACTTCCGTGATGCCGCCCGGCGCACTCAGGGCGGCGTCGCCGGCGCTCAGTGCCAGGTGCGACGGGAACAGCATGCTGGCGACCACGGCCACCACGGCTGCGGTAAAGGTACCCAGCAGGTACAGCCACAGGATCGGGCGGATGTGGGTTTCCTGGCCATGGCGGTGGTTGGCGATCGAGGCCATGACCAGGATGAACACCAGGATCGGCGCCACGGCCTTGAGGGCGCTGACGAACACCTTGCCGAGGAAGGCCAGGTTGCGGGCGACGTCGGGCGCCAGCAGTGCCAGGGCGATGCCCGCGAGCAGGCCGATGACGATCTGCGTCACCAGGCTGGTGCGGTTGAGGAGGCGGAAGACAGGGGTCATGTGCAGCGCAGTCTCGGTTTTTGAAAGGGCGGGACTTTACCACAGACCGCTGTAGGGCTTGCCGGCAATGAAGTGGGAAAAATTACCAGTGGAACAGCTCCCGCCGCGCCCCTTCGGTAATGGCCACGATGCCCGGGTGCTTGACCTTGCGCTCCACTGAGATGGCATAGAACGACTCATGCACCGCCTCGGTCTGCCCGATCAACTGCACGCCATACTGGCGGCACACCTCCTCGGCGATGACGCTGGGCGCGACGAAAATGCCGCTGCCCGATTGCCCGAATGCCTGCATCAAGGCGCTGTCGTCGAACTCGCCAACGATGCGCGGCTGCACCTGTTGCTCGCCCAGCCAACGGAGCAAGCGGCTGCGCACCACGGTTTCCTGGCCTGGAATCAACAGCGGCGCATCTTGCAGGCAGGCCGGGAAGGGGCCGGCATGGCGTTGTGCCAAGGCCTGGGTGGCGAAGAAACTCAGGCCGCACTCGCCCAGCTTCTGGCTGTAGCCCTTGATGTCTAGGTGGCTGGGCATCGGGCTGTCGGAGATGACCAGGTCCAGGCGCTGGATCGCCAGGTCTGCCAGCAGCCGCTCGAGCTTGTCTTCGCGGCAGTTGATGCGCAGCACTTCGTCCAGCTCCATGGTCGGCGCCAGCAGGCGGTAGACGATGGATTTGGGGACCACGTCGGCCACGCCCACACGGAACAGGATCTGTTCCTGTGGGCCGGCACGCAGCAGGGCTTCGAGCTCGCCGCCGATCTGGAACATCTGCTCGGCATACACCAGCGTCTGGCGGCCGGTCTCGGTCAACTCCAGTTGCCGCCCGACCCGTTGAAATAGCTCCAGGCCATAGGTCTGCTCGAACAGGCTGATCTGCCCGCTGATGGTCTGGGGGGTCAGGTTCAATTGCTCACTGGCCCGCGCAATGCTGCCGGTCTTGGCCACGGCCCAGAAGTAGTGCAATTGGCGGTAGTTGAGCATCGGGTTTTTCTCGATTCGTAAAAACCGAAGTATAACCGCTGAAAATACGAATTTTCCTGATGTATTGGCCTCTTTAGAATGCGACTCCATCAGGCGCTGCGTGCGCCGCCGGAATATCGACAAGCGAGGAACCCATGTTGCAGCTTAAATCCATTGGCACGCCTTTGGTGTTGGCCCTGGCCCTGTTCACCCTGGCCGGCTGCGATCAGGCCGAGAAATCCGCCCAGCAGATGCTCGACCAGGCGGCCCAGTCGGCCAAGCAGGCCATCGACAAGACCAACGAAGCGGCGCAGCAGGCCCTGAGCGATGCCATCGGCAGCGAAGGCCAGCCGCCAAAAGACGTTGAAAAGCAAGAAAAGACCCAGGACATCTGACCCCAAGACCCGATGCAGGATTGATTAAATGGAATATTTGCTGGAACTCGCCGCAAGCCCGACCGCCTGGGTCGCCCTCGCCACGCTGGTGGCCATGGAGATCGTGCTGGGTATCGACAACCTGATCTTCATCTCCATCCTCACCAACAAACTGCCCCTGGAGTACCGCTCCAAGGCGCGGCGCATTGGTATCAGCATGGCCTTGGTCATGCGCCTGGCGCTGCTCAGCACCGTGGCCTGGATCGTCCAGCTGACCGAACCTGTGGTCGATGTGTTCGGCCATAGCTTCTCGTGGAAGGACATGATCCTGATCGCCGGTGGCCTGTTCCTGCTGTGGAAGGCGACCAAGGAAATTCACGAAAACGTCGACCCGCACGGCGCCAAGGAAGAATCCAAGGCCGGTTCCACCATCACCTTGGGCTTCGCTGCGGCCATCGGCCAGATCCTGTTGCTGGATATCGTCTTCTCGATCGACAGCATCATTACCGCCGTGGGCATGACCGAACACCTGCCGATCATGATCATTGCCGTGATCGCTGCTGTGATCGTGATGTTGGTGGCGGCCGACCCGCTGGCCAAGTTCATCAATGACAACCCGACCGTGGTGATGCTGGCCCTGGGCTTCCTGATCATGATCGGCATGACCCTGATTGCCGAAGGCATGGGCGCTCACGTGCCGAAAGGGTATGTGTATGCGGCGATGGCGTTCTCGACCTTGATCGAGATCCTCAACATCATGGCCCGTCGGGCGCGGATGAAGCGCGAAGCGGCTGAGGGTTGATCTAGAAAAAGAGGGGCCATGTGGGAGCGGGCTTGCCCCGCGAACACCGGCGAAGCCGGTGCCAACCACCGCGTGGCCCCATTCGCGGGTCAAGCCCGCTCCCACAGGTATACATCAAATACGTGCGTTTAATGTGCCTCTACCTGCCGCCGCGCCCCGCGCACAGCCTGAGGTTCGGCCACACCCTGCGGTGGCAGGTGATGATGGGAATGACGCCGTACGATACGCAGTACACCCCACAGCATGGCGGCTGCGACGCTCAGCCACATACCTACCAGCATGAGGATTGCCAGGGTCAGGCTCATGTGTGCCTCCTTCTCTCGGGCCAGCGCGCTGTCAGCCAGGGCTCGCCTTACAGACACTTCATTAGTCTAGCCTGCCCCTTGTGACGTTCCATTGACCTTAGGTCTATTGCTGAGGCCGATTCGCTACAAGCCGGTGTCGGACTATACCCGCGCACCTGTGGGCCCTATGATCGGTGGCCAGAGCCGGGCGCTGCCTGCCTGGCATAGGAACAAGCGAGTGCCCATGGAGCAAGTTTCCTTCAAATCGCTGGCTTCAGCCCCACGCCGGTTGCTGCTGGCTGGCTTGGTGGCAGTCAGCCTGGCCGGTTGCGCCAGCGCACCGCCCGCCAGCCTCAAAGGCCTGCCGCAGCGGGTCGAAATCAGCAGCGTGCCGTTCTACCGGGGTAACGCCAACCACAGCGGGGCCATGGCCCTGGCGGCGCTGCTTTCGCAACAGGGTGCGCCGATCACCCCCGGGCTGCTGGATAAACCTTTGAACCTGCCCCAAGGCGCCGAAACGCTGGATACCAGTATCCCCCGTGTCGCACGGGACTACGGCATGGTGGTGTATACGCTGGACAAACAACTGGACGCCTTGCTCACACAAGTGGCGGCGGGCAACCCGGTGTTGCTGCGTTACGAGGAGGGTTCGGCCTGGTGGAGCGAGCCACGCTACGCCGTGCTAATCGGTTATGACCGCTACAAGCAACGGGTGCTGTTGCGCTCAGGCATGCACCGTCGGCAACTGATGGCCTTTGATGACTTTGCCTCGGCCTGGGCCAAGCAGGGGAGTTGGGCGGTGCTGCTGCAACCGCCGCGGCAACTGCCCGCCCAGGTTGACCGGCAACGTTGGTTGCAGGCTGCCGATGAGCTGGCCCGCGCAGGGCAGGAAGTCGCCGCGAAGCAGGCGGTGAACAGCCTGGGGCGGTAAGCCGCGCACCGGCCGCTTCGCGAGCTTACCCGCAAAGCGGCCGGTGCGATGTTACAGAGGGATCAGAAGCCCAGGCGGTCGCGCAGGCTGTAGTACCAGGCACCAATGGCGCTGAACGGTACACGCAGCATCTGGCCACCCGGGAACGGGTAGTGCGGCAGGCCGGCGAACGCGTCGAAACGTTCGGCCTGACCACGCAGCGCCTCGGCCAGCACCTTGCCTGCCAGGTGCGTGTAGGTCACACCGTGGCCCGAGCAGCCCTGGGAGTAATAGATGTTGTCGCCAATGCGGCCGACCTGAGGCAGGCGCGACAGGGTCAGCAGGAAGTTGCCGGTCCAGGCGTAGTCGATCTTCACGTTCTGCAGCTGCGGGAAGGCCTTGAGCATCTTCGGACGGATGATCGCCTCGATGTTTGCTGGGTCGCGTGCGCCGTAGACCACGCCACCGCCGAAGATCAGGCGCTTGTCGCTGGTCAGGCGGTAGTAGTCGAGCAGGTAGTTGCAGTCTTCGACACAGTAGTCCTGCGGCAGCAGGGTACGTGCCAGGTCTGCGTCCAAGGGCTCGGTGGTGATCACCTGAGTACCGCACGGCATGGACTTGGAGGCCAGTTCTGGCACCAGGTTGCCCAGGTAGGCGTTACCGGCGACGATGATGAACTTGGCGCGCACTTTACCCTGTGGGGTATGAACGACCGGGTTGGCGCCACGCTCGATGCGAACGGCCGGGGTCTGCTCATAAATGATGCCGCCCAGCGATTCGACCGCGGCAGCTTCGCCCAGGGCCAGGTTCAGCGGGTGGATGTGGCCGCCGCTCATGTCCAGCATGCCGCCGATGTAGCTGTCGCAGGCGACGACTTCACGGATGCGCTTCTGGTCCATCAGCTCCAGCTGATTGTGGCCGAAACGTTCCCACAGGCGCTTTTGCGATTCCAGGTGGCCCATCTGCTTGGAGGTGAGGGCAGCGAATACGCCACCGTCTTTAAGGTCGCACTGGATGTTGTACTTGGCGACGCGCTCACGAATGATGCGGCCACCTTCGAACGCCATCTGGCCCAGCAGTTGTGCCTGCTTGGGGCCGACGGTGCGTTCGATCACGTCGATGTCACGGCTATAGCTGTTGACGATCTGGCCACCGTTGCGGCCGGATGCGCCGAAGCCGACCTTGGCCGCTTCGACGATGCTGACCTTGAAGCCGTTTTCCAGCAGGAACAGGGCGCTGGACAGGCCGGTGTAGCCGGCGCCGATGATGCACACATCGGTTTCCACCTCACCCTGCAGCGCCGGACGTGGCGGCACCGGGTTAGCCGAGGCGGCGTAGTAGGACTGGGGGTAGGGGGTGTTGGCCATGCTCGAGGAACCTCGTGTTTTATATTTTTAACGAATGTAGCGATGCTATCAATAATAATAAACACCCGCTAGTCGTCCGTTAAAAATCCTTTACCCGGCTGTCGCCGAAGCCTTTCTATAAAGAGGTTAAGATTCAGTGAGTTAGCGCGAAAAAAAGTGTTGACAGGGTTTTTGGATTGCGTAGAATGCGCACCACACGACAGGCACATAGCTCAGTTGGTTAGAGCACCACCTTGACATGGTGGGGGTCGTTGGTTCGAGTCCAATTGTGCCTACCAAATCGAAAAGGGGTGATCCGCAAGGGTCACCCTTTTTTATTGCGCACGCGTTTTACTGTAGGCGCAGCCTTGTGCTGCGAAGAGGCCAATCCCGCTGACATTGATCTGCGGTGACCACTCGGGCCCTTTCGCAGCACAAGGCTGCTCCTACAAAACCCGGTAGCGCAGCAAAGCTGAAAGTTTTTGATTTTTCTGAAAAAAACGCTTTACAGGTACGCATTCGATGTCTAATATGCGCACCACACGACAGGCACATAGCTCAGTTGGTTAGAGCACCACCTTGACATGGTGGGGGTCGTTGGTTCGAGTCCAATTGTGCCTACCAAATCGAAAAAGGGCGATCTACACAGATCGCCCTTTTTTATTGCTTGCTAGAAAGCCGCCGGCAACCACAGCGCCAGTTGCGGGAAAGCGATCAACAGCGCGATCAGCACCAGCAACGCCAGGCAAAACGGCAGCGCGCCGTACACCACGTCCATGAAGTTGCCCCGCCCACGAATGCTCTGCACCACAAACAGGTTCATGCCGAACGGCGGCGTAATCTGGCCCATCTCGCACAACACGATCAACACCACTCCAAACCATAGCGGATCGAAGCCCAAGGCGACGACAATCGGCACGATCAGTGGCGCGGTGGTGATCAGCATGGCCAGTGTGTCCATGAAACAGCCCAGTACGATGTAGAAGAGGATGATCGCCAGCAGTGTGGCCATCGGCGACAGGTTCAGGTCGGTGACAAAATTGACCAGTGTGGTGGTCAGTCCGATGGACGCCAGCACAAAGTTGAGAAAGAACGCCGACAGGGTGATGAAAATAATCATGCCGGTGGTGCGCAGGGTAGCCTCGAACGCCTGGCCCAGGCTTTGCCAGGTGAATGCCCGGCGCCACAGGCCCAGGCCAAAGGCACTGAGCACCCCCAGCGCGGCTGATTCGCTGGCCGTGGCGAAACCGCTGTAGATCGAACCAATCACCAGGACGAAGATGGCCAGCGGCGGCAGCAGGTCAGGCAGGCAGGCCAGGCGCTCGGCCCAGCGGGTAGTCTCTTTGCGGCCGCCCAACTGTGGGCGAATCAGGCACGCCACCACAATCAGTGCGATGAACAGCATGCTCAGGATGATGCTGGGAAGCGTCGCGGCCAGGTACAGCTTGGGCACTGACACATTGGCGATCAAGGCAAACAGGATCATGTTGATCGAGGGCGGAATCAGGATGCCCAGCGTGCCGCCGGCGGCAATCGAGCCGAGAAACAGCGGCGCGTTGTAGCCTTTGCGTTCCTGTTCAGGGATGGCCAGGGTCGAAATGGTAGCGGCGGTCGCCACGCTGGAGCCGCTGGTGGTGGCGAACAGTGCGCTGGCGCCGATGTTCGAATTCATCAGGCCACCCGGCAACCACGATAGCCACTTCTCGACGGCCTGGTACATGCGCCCGGCGACGCCTGAACACACCAGCAGCTCACCCATCAGGATGTACAAAGGGATCGCCACCAGCAGGAATTCGCTGCTGGTATTCCAGGCGATCTCGCCCATGGCGCTACTCAACGGCAGCGTCGAGAACAGCTGCGACAGCGACATCCCCAGGAGGCCGACACTGACGGCGGCGGCAACGCTCAACGCCAATAGCGCCAGCAGCATGAACAGGGTAAGGCTCAGCATGGCGTGCGCTCCTTGCCCGGGGTGCTGTCTGGATAAAGTTCTGCCTGGATGTCCTGTTCCACCGAGTTGATGCCGATCAGTGTGCTGATAGCGTGCCAGCGGCCCTTCAGCAAGTGGCCCAGGCAGATGATCGCCAGGCTCGCCAGGGTCAGGGCAAAGAACAGGTAGCCGGCGAACCACAGCGATTGGGGTATCCATTGTGGTACCTGCAAGGGCGTGTTCGATACCGAGCGGTATTCGATGGAGTCCCACAGCACGTTCCCTGCGTGGTAGGCCAAGGTGCTGACCAGCAGCGCCATGCAGGTGAGGGCGAACAGGTCGAGTGCCACCCTGGGCCGTAGGCCTAGGCGCGTGTAGAGAATGTCCACGCGTATGTGCGCGCGTTTCAGCAAGGTGACCGGAAACGCCCAGGCGCTGGTGATCGCCAGCACGTACCCGGCCATTTCATCGGCGCCGCCCAGGGATACACCCAGGGCCTTGCGCAAGATCAAGTCGATGCTGATCAGCAACGCACAGGCGAGCAGGGCGAAGCCGCCGACCCAGGTGCTGGCTTTGGCAATGGTGTTGATGACACCCATGCCTGAGCGGGCGGTGTGCATGTCGGTAGTCTCCGGGGCAAGGTAGCTCATGGGGCGAGGCGCATGCCGATGGCATCGCCCACGGTGGCATTCCAGCGCGCCACGCAAGGGCCGCCGCAGCGTTTGCCCCAGTCATTGGCGATGTGCAGCGCAGCCTGGCGCAGCGCCTGTTTTTCGCTGGCGGTCGGGGCCGAGGCGGTCATGTGCGCGGGGTGGTGAATCTGGCAATCAGGGCTGCCGACATTGCAGGCTTCGGCATAGCGGTTTTCATTGGCGGTCTCGCGCCACAAGGCGTCTTCCAGCACCTGCGATTGCGCCTGCAGCAATTGCTGCACCTCGGGCGGCAGTTGCTGCCAGCGCTTCAGGCCGATGCCATAAAAGCCGATCGACCAGTCCACAGGCAGGTTGTAGAGGTAGCCTGCAACGTCGTACCACTTGGCGGCATTGCCAGAGCCAATACCGGTGATGGCGCAGTCGATGACGCCGGTCTGCATGGCGGTCACCACTTCGGCAAAGGGCAGGGTGACCGGCGCGGCGCCGATGGCCTTGACCAGTTCGGCCATGTTGCGCCCGCGTGTGCGGATTTTACGGCCCTGCAGGTCGGCCAGCGCGTGCACGGCGTCGCGGCAGAAGAACACCTGCGCGGTATACGGCACGGTGGCCAGCAGCTTGATGCCGTGGCGCTCGGCCATGCGTTGTTCCAGCACCGGCTTGTAGGCGTCGGCGATGGTGTGGGCGGTGTCGATGGTATCGGCCAGGCCGGGCAGGTCCACGCCCTCGAAGGTGGCATCGTCGCCGGCCACGAAGGCGAACACGCCCATGCCGATATCGACTGCGCCAAAACGCATCAGGCGAATGATCTCCGGGCCCTTCAGGCCGCTCTCCGACAACCCCAGCAACTGCGCGGTGACCTTGCCTTGCGATTGTGCTGGCAACGTCTGGTTCCAGAACGGCTGTTCAACCGCGCGGAACGTGTAGTTGTGGCTGCCACCGCCGACCACGTTGAAGCGGATCACAGGCGGCGCTTGTTGCGGCGCAGGTGCGTCCGCAAACGCAGGCAAGTTACTGAGCAGCGCGCCGAGCGCCAGAGGGATGAGCAGGGGGCTGAACTTCACGGTAGTCCTCTTGTTCTTGTTCGGGAGCTACTTCAGGCGATGTTGAGTCAGCGTGGGCGGGACGCAGCCTCGATGGTCGACCGCGAGCCGACGATATCAGGGAACTTCTCACCCTTGGCCAACCGCGCCAGTGTGTGCTTTTCGTTGCGCTGGAAGTCGATGGCACGCTGAGCCAGTTCGATGACCTGGCCCGGGCGCAGAAACACCATGCCGTTTTCGTCGGCCACCACCGCATCGCCGGGGTGGACAATCACCCCGCCACATTGGATGGCCGTGCAGAACTCGCCCTCCTGGCCGATCACGCGGGTGGTGATCGCGCTGGCGCCGCGGGACCACACAGGCACGCCATGCTCGCGGATTTCGCCCAGGTCGGTGACATAGCCATCGACGATGATCCCGGCCACGCCAGCCTGCTTGGCGGCGTACGCCATGGCGCCGCCCAGTGCGGCGGTTATGCGCTCGCCGCAGCGGTCTACCACCAGGAAGTCGCCTGGGCGCACGCAGCCCATGGCGTAGTGCAAAATCCCGCCATCGTTGCCGGGCATCCTCACGGTGACCGCAGTACCGACGGCCCGCACATTCTGAAAGTGGGCCTTGATGTGGGGGTTGGCAATACCGTGGGTAATGAAGTGGCCGATCGTTGCCGGTTCGGCGTTGATCAGTACTTCAAGTTCGGTGGCGCTGATCGGGGCGGGCAGTGCTTCGATAATATACATAGGAAGTTCTTGTTATGCCGGATGCTTTTTCGAAGGGTTTCGGTCATCCTAACAAGCACGCCGAACGGTCGATAATAAAAATCCGTAAGCAGTTACCGGAGCAGTTTTTATCATGCGTATTACGCTGATGCAGATCGAGGCGTTCTACTGGACCGCCCGCCTTGGGGGTGTTCACGCGGCCTCCCGCCATCTTCACCTGACCCAACCTGCGGTGTCGGCGCGGATCAAGGAAATGGAATCGCTGCTCAGCGTCAAGTTGTTCGACCGCAGCAAGCAGCGCATGAGCCTCACCGCAGACGGCCATACCGCCTTGCGCCATGCCGAACTGGTGCTTAACAACAGCACCCAACTCGAGCAATTTGCCGCGCAGCAAAAAAAGCACCGGCGCTTGCGCCTGGGCGCGGACGAGTGCTCGGCCATGGTCGGGCTGACCGCGGTGATCAGCGATATAAAGGCGCACTTCCCGGAGATCACCCTGGAGATTTCCATCGACGTCGGCGCCGTGCTCAACCGCAAGCTGAACGATCACGAACTCGACATCGCGCTGCTGACCAACCCGGCCACGCGTGAGGATGTGACCGATGTGTTTCTCGGCTGGATGACCTTCCAGTGGGTGGCCGCGCGGCACCTGGACGTGGCCCAGGGGCCTTTTTTGGCGGAGCATGCCCGGCACTATTCGATCGTGACCCACAGTGCGCCCTCGACACTGTATTCAGTGGTGGACCGCTGGCTGAAAGAAAGTGGCTCGGTCAGCCATGCCTTTCATTCAAGCAATTCGCTGGCCTTTATTGCCAAGATGGTCTCGGCGGGGCATGCCATTGGTATTTTGCCGGTGCCATTGATTCGCGACATGTTGGCCGTGGATATGTTGAAGACCTTGCCGTGCGATCCGCCGATTCCGCCAGCCAAGTTCTGCCTGTCGTATTTGACCGAACGCCCGGATATGCAACTCGACACCTTGGTGTCGATTATTCGCGCGACCTTGGTCAAACAGAATTTTCTGGTTGATTAGGCTCTGTACGAAAAGTTTTGTGGGAGCGGGCTTGCCCCGCGATGGAGTGCGAAGCGCTCCCATACCCGATATCGACTAGCGTCAAAGTCGCCGCGAATTCAGGCTTTGCTGCCGCGTTGCGGCAGATCGCGGGGCAAGCCCGCTCCCACAATGATGGATGACCATACTTTTCGTATAAAACCTTGTTAGTCGCTTTTATAAGGCAGCAATAGGGCCGGCCGGGCACATGCACCCTGGCCGGCCGGCATTTAAGCCAATGCGTGTTTCACGGCCGCTATCTGTTGCCCGGCCTGGTTCAGCCAGGACAGGTCACTGCCCATCAACAGCATGTCGCTGCCCATTTCGATCAAGCGTTGCGCCGTGGCCTGGTCTGCGGGGAAGCACGGCACCATCACCTGGATCGAGCGGGCGTGGCATTTCTCGATCAGCAATTGCAAGCGTTGCAGCACTTCCGGGTTGCCCAGGCGATAGTCGACCGGCAGTTGTCGCGACAGGGAGTAGTCGGCAGGGCCGAAGTGAACGGCGTCGATCCCCTCCACATCGAGTATTTCATCGATGTTGTCAAAGAACTCGTAGCTCTCGGCCATCGGCACGATCACGCTGCGGGTGTTCTCTGCCTGGGTATACGTGGCCCAGTCGAAGCCAGGCCCGGCGTAGCCTGCCGAGCGCACCGAGCTGTCACCGCCGCGGCGCCCCAGCGGGGGGAACTTGCTGTAGCGGATGATCTCGCGCATCTGCGCCGCGGTATGCACCTGCGGCACGATCACGCCCGCCGCGCCCATTTCCAGCGCCTTGCGAATGTCCCACTCCAGCGTGCCACGCACCCGCACCAGGCCGGGGATGGCCGCGCTGGAGGCGGCCAGCAAGAGTTTTTCCATATGGCTGTCGACACCCAGCGCAGTGTGCTCGGCGTCGATGAAGACAAAGTCCAGCCCCCAGTTGCCCGCCACTTCGATGGCCATGCAGGCTGTGCTGTAGATGTTCATGCCAAAGGTGGTACCGCGTGCCATGCGGGCCTTCAGCGATGTGTGTGGGGTGTTTGGGTTCATGCTTGAGGTCTGCCTTTGGCGGGTATCAGATGCGGTAGGTTTCGGGCAGCCGGTCGCGGAACGGGTGCACTTCGAACACGCCAGGGTCGCGGATCAGCGATTTGTTGCGGGCCTTGGCCAGGTCGATCTCGACGCTGTACACACCGTCTTCGAGCCCTGCGCGTACCAAGGTCTTGCCGGAGGGTTCGATGATGTGGCTGGTGCCGATGAACTGCATGCCTTCATCCATGTCGTTGCGGTTGGGGGCGACGAAATAGACCATGTTCTCTGCCGCGCGGACGGTGCTGAAAATGTCCGGCAGCATGCGCGCCTGCTCGGGCCATGCGGCGGGCAGCACGACAATGTCGGCGCCTTCGAGCGCCAGCGTGCGCACTACCTCGGGGAAGCGGATTTCATAGCAGATGGCCAAGCCGATACGACCGATCTCGGTGTCGAATACCGGCGGTGTCCACTCGCTGGGGCGGTCGGTGAAGCGGTCGCCGATCATGAATGGCAGATGGCGCTTGCGGTGCAGGCCGATGATGCCCTGTGGGCCGATCAGCGCGGCGGTGTTGTAGACCGAGGCCTCATGCCGTTCGTAAAACCCGACCACGATCAGGATGCCGCTCTGTTCCGATACCTGCAGCAATGGCGCCAGGGCGTCGAGGGTGATGGCGCCGCGTTCGAGGTCTTCGCGGCTGTCGAAGGCGCCACCGGTGATCAGGCATTCTGCGAAGGCGATCAGGCGTGAACCTTCGGCGGCAGTCTGGCGTGCCAGTTCGGCGACTTTTTCAAGGGTGCGCGCCGGGTTGCCGGCCACCGGGTGAATCTGGGCGACGGAGATTTTCATGCTGTTCCTTATTGGCAATAAAGGGCGCCGCGGGGGCGGCGCGGGTAGCGTCACTGCGCCTGGTAGCCCATGGCCTGGTAGACCTTGCTGACCAATTCGGGGTTGATCTGGGCGGCGTACTTGTCGACCACAGGGCGGATCTTGGCCTGGATGCGTGCGAGCTCTTCGGCCGGCAGGTCGTTGACCTGCATGCCATCGCTGCGCAGGTCGGCGATGGCCTTGATATCGGCCTCGCGAGAGATCCGGCGCTGCTCCAGGCGCACTTCCTGGGCGACCTCGGTGAGCAGTTGCTGCTCGTCGCGGTTGAGGGTGTCCCAGAAGGTTTTGCTGATCAGCACGATCTGCGGGTTGTAGTTGTGCCGGGTCAGGCTCAGGTACTTTTGCACCTCGTTGAAGCGTGAGGCGAGGATCAGCGCCGCCGGGTTTTCCTGGCCATCCACGGTGCCGGTTTCCAGCGCCGTGTGCACCTCGGTGAAGGGCAGCGGGGTGGGGTTGGCGCCCAACGCCGCCCACACGTCGAGGAACAATGGCGATTGCTGGGCGCGGATCTTCAGGCCCGCGATGTCTTCAAGGTTTTGCACCGGGCGCACGTTGTTGGTCAGGTTGCGCACGCCCAGCTCCCAGAACGCTAGGCCTACCAGGTTTTTCTCCGGCAGCTGGTCGGTGAGCATCTTGCCCACTTCGCCATCGAGCATGGCATCCACCTTGGCGGTGTCGGTGTACAGGAACGGGAAATCGAGGATGCCGAAGTCGGTGACGTGGTTGATCATCAGCCCGGCGTTCCAGGTCATCATTTCCACCACGCCACCTTGTAGCGACGACAGCACCTGCACGTCGCCACCCAGCACGCCATTGGGGAAGGTGCGCACCTTGATCTTGCCATCGCTGCGCTCTTGCACTTTCTTGGCGAACAGCTCCATGCCGATGGCCGGTGGCGTACCTTTGGGGCTGGTGGCGGCGAATTTGATCACGCGCGCGTTGTAGTCGGCGGCCATGCTCAGGCTGCTGGAAAGCAACAGGGCGGCGATGACGGCGAGCTTCTTCATGCTGTGTACCTTTTATTGTTGTGGGGATCAGTGGCCGAACCACTGGGCAGGGACGGTGACCAGTTCGGGGAAGATGACCAGCAGGGACAGCACGATGACTTCGGCGATCAGGAACGGGATCGTGCCCTTGAGCAGCGCTTCGTAGCGCATCCTGCCGATGCCGCAGACCACGTTGAGTACTGTGCCCACGGGCGGGGTAATCAGGCCGATTGAGCAATTGATCATGAACAGCACGCCGAAGTAGATCGGGTCGATGTTCGCCGCGGTCACCACCGGTACCAGGATGGGGGCGAGCAGCAGCACGGTCGGGGTCAGGTCCATGACCATCGAGATCACCAGGATCAACAGCATCAGCACCACGATCAGCAGGCGCGGGTTGTCCATCACCGGCTGGATCAGGTCGATGATCTGCCCGGGGATATCGGCGATGGTGATCATCCAGGCCGGTATCGAGGCGGCGGCGACCAGGAACATCACGGCGGCGGTGGTCTTGCCGGCGCGCAGCAGCAGGTCATTGAGCGACTTGAGGCTCAGTTCGCGGTAGATGCACGACGACACCAGCAGTGCATAGACGCTGGCCACAGCACCGGCCTCGGTGGGGGTGACCACGCCAAAGCGCAGGCCGACCACGATGATCACCGGCAGCATCAGTGCCCAGAAGCTGTCGACCAAAGCCTTGAGGCGCTCTTTGCCGCTGGCCTTCGGGCTCAGTTCGACGTCAGTGTTGCGCCGTGACATCAGCCACCAGGCCACGACCAGGGCGGCGGCGATCATCAGCCCAGGGGCGATGCCGGCCAGGAACAGCTTAGTGATCGACAGGCCGGACGCGACGCCCAGCACGACGAACCCGATACTGGGCGGGATGATCGAGCCAAGCACTGATACCGAGGCGATCAGGCCGCCGGAGCGGTCGCGGTTGTAGCCGGCGAGGACCATCATCGGCAGCAGCAGGGCGGTTAACGAGGCGGCGTCGGCCAGTGCCGAACCGGACAGGCTGGACAGCAGCACGCCGGCGAAGATGGTGACGTACCCGAGCCCGCCGCGCAGGTGGCCGACCAGGGTGATGGCCAGCTTGATGATGCGCTTGGACAGGCCACCGCTGTTCATGACCTCGCCAGCGATGATGAACAACGGAATGGCCAGCAGGGGGAAGCTGCCTGCCGAATTGATGATGTTCTGCGCGATGATCTGGCCATCGAACAAGCCCAGCAGCCACATCAGGGCCACGCCGCAGAGGATCAGGGCGTAGGCGATGGGTGCGCCGATCAGGATGGCGGCCATCAGCACGCCGACGAAGACTGACAGGGCCATTATTCGACTGCTCCGTGTTCTGCTGCCGAGGGTTCGGCCGGGGTGTGCGCGGGAAGGGTGCCCATCAGGTTTCTGACCAGTTGGGTGAAGATCAGCAGCCCGCTGAGGATGCAAAAGACCAGGCCCGCCCCATGGAACAAGGCCATGGAAATGCCGGTGGAGGGGGCGCCGACATGCAGGTTGATCACGGTCTGCTTCCAGCTGCCGTCAAGGAACAGCCAGGTCACGTAGAGCATGAGTAGTTGCGTCAGTGCCAACAGGCACCTGGCCACACCAGGCGAAACCCGGCGGGTGACGATGTCGACACCGATGTGGCCGTTTTCGTGAAGCATCAATTGGGCGCCGGCAAACACCAGCCAGACGAATGCCAGGCGGGAGATCTCTTCGCTGAAGAACAGGCCCGAGTTGAAGCCATAGCGCAGCACGACATTGGTGAAAATCAGGCAGGTGATGGCCACAAGGCAGGCGATCACCAGCGTTTTCAGAACCAGAAAGTAACTATCGATCAGTGTTTTCATGGCGCCTCCTGGAGCAGAGCTGCCCAGGGAGCGCCGAAAGCGCTTGGTGCGAGAGCGCGGACAGCAACATCCACCTGTAGGTGTAAGCGGGGCATGGGGTCACCTTTTTATTATTGGACATACGTCGTCGTACGACTGCCTGGATTGTTGTCTGAAACGCCCGGTTTCGGCTGCCTCAAGTTTTTTATCAGGGGGATAAGAAATGGCGATCAGTGCGCGGGCCGTGGCTGCGCAGGGGCCCGTGGTCGGCGCATCGCGGTAGCAGGGTGTAACGTATGGTCGCGGTCCTTGCCCGGGGGCGGCATGCTAGAATCCGCCCCTTCGAATCTGGAGGTACACGCGTGCGCAAACTGGCTGTGGTAATGGCAGTGCTCGCCCTGGCGGGCTGTGAGAACGAAGTCGAAGGCGTGCACAAACAGGTGGCCGAGCACCTGCACAACCCCAAGACTGCCAAGTTCGGCAACGTGCGGATCGACACCCACGGCACCATCTGCGGTCAGGTTCGCGGCAAGGACGACGCCGGGCAGTACGAAGCCTACCGCAGCTACGTGGCGATCAAGCGTGATGGCCAATACGAGATCATCGTCGACGACAGCGGCAACAACCTGCGTATCCGCGAGCTGTGCGGTGGTGCCGACCTGCAGCGCCGCGCCGAGGCGCTGGCCGGTGAGCCGGCCCCAGAAGGTTGGGATGTCGAAGTGGTGCAGGGGGCGAACATGGGCGCTTTGAGCGACATGACGGCGCGCCTGATCGAGAAGGGCATCCCGTCTTCGGTCGAATACCGCAACGGCAAGCCGGTGGTGCTGATGGGGCCATTCCCGACCAAGGAAGAAGCCGAGGCGCGCAAGGCCGAGGTGATGGCCAAGCTGGGCACCGACTCGGTGGTCATCCAGCATGGCGCCCAGCGCTAACCCCGCAACCCACACCGTGTAGGCGCAGCCTTGTGCTGTGAAGCGGCCGGTGCAGCCACCTGAATACAGGGCGTCTGCACCGGCCTCTTCGCAGCACAAGGCTGCGCCTACAAAGGCTGGGCGTATATGCCCGTGCGGGCTATGCTTGCACTGGGAGAGCTGAACGGGGAGGGCCTCATGTCTACACTGGAGCGGGCCATTGCCGTGGCTGCCAGGGCGCATGAAGGGCAATACGACAAGGGTGGGGCGGCCTATATCCTGCACCCGCTACGCGTGATGATGCGGGTTTCCACGCCCGAGCAGCGGATCGTCGCGGTGCTTCATGATGTAATCGAAGACACGCCGATGACCCTGTCCGACTTGGCGCGTGAAGGCTTTGCACTGAAAATTCTTGCCGCGCTGCTGGCGCTGAGCCGGCGTGATGGCGAATCTTACCAAGACTTCGTCCAGCGCCTTGGTGGCGACCCGTTGGCGCGCACCGTCAAACTGGCCGACCTGGCCGATAACAGCGACCTCTCGCGCATCCCAGTTCCTGGCCCCGCCGACCTGGCGCGGCTGGCCCGTTACCGGGAGGCCAGCGCCTACCTGCAGACACTGGCTTGAGCCTCAGCCGCAGGCCTTGAGGTTCACCGGCCCAACAAACGCATTACCGCGCCCCATCACGCAGGCCACCTGCTGGTTGCGCTGCAGCTCCCATACCTGCGGCGGGTACGTTTTGTTCCACGCTTCGAACAGCTGCCGGTCCTGCTTCGACAAGCGCAGGTTGTACTGCTTGCTCATGTAGAAGTACGTGCGTGCGATCATGCCGCGGATCGAAGGGCGTGGCATGACCTTCTTGGCCTTGAAGTCGACTTGGGTCAGGCAACTGCCGTACTGGCCCTGCTGCTCAGGCAGCCAACCGAAACTGAAGTTGCTGCGGTCGCCATTGACCTCACCGATACTGGGCACCAGGTTGTGCAGGTCGGCCTCGGCGCGCTTATACACCTCATCGTGCTGCGAGCACTGTTTGCGCCCACCGTCCTGCCAACACTGGCGCTGGTGGCCGATCTGCCAAGCCGGCACGATGTGCTCCCATTCGATGCGCGAAGCCCGTTGGGCATTCTTGCGCGGTGTATAGCCGCAAGAGGCCAGGTCAACCTTGTTGCCTTTGTACTTGCAGCCGCAATAAAACTCCGTCGATTGTGGCGCGTATAGCTTCCAGGCGACCTTCTTGGCCTCCTGGAACGTGCGTGGGGCATCGGCATGGGCGAACGGAGTAGACAACAGCAGGCAGGCTGCAGCGAAAAGCGAAACTCTCATGCGCAGTCAGTCTTCCTTGGGCACGGTCCAGAAAATCTGCACGCCGCCATCGTCGCGATGGGCGAGGGTGACGTTGTCGTTCTCGGCGATTTCTTCGAGCAGGGTCTCCCAGTCATCCGGGGACTCTTGCTCCAGGCGGAAGATCAGCGCTGCACGGCTGCGTTGGGCGGTGGGGCTGTTGATGATCTTCTGGATACGTACGCCCAGTTGTTCATAGCTGCTCGGTGTTGCTGAGGAGGTGCTGGCCACAGGCATTTCCTTGTTTTTGCTGTATGTGCGTACAGTATTTCACCGTAAGTAAATTCGCAACTGCCTGTGAGGCAAAAGTGTGTGTGGCCGAGGTGAAGGATTGGTACCATCTGTGCCATCACCTCTCCGCTATCATTCGCGCGCTCTGTGCCTGGACACAGCAGTGACGCCTTGGGCATGACGCGAAATCGGTCAGGCCCAAGCTTCAGGAAGCTTCACATGTACCCATTCCGTTTGCATCGACCTGCCCCTTTGCGCACAGGCCTGACCCTGTTGCTGACCGGCAGCATCAGCCCGTTGAGCCATGCCAGCAGCGAGGCAGTCGATGTGCTGATCACCGACCCGGTGGTGGTCACTGGCGCCTACGCGCCAACCGGCAGTTTCGACCTGCCTTTTTCGATCGATACCGTGGACCTTTCCCACGGGACCGACGGCCAGTTGGGCGTCAATCTTTCAGAAGTGCTGACCAAGGTGCCCGGCCTGGTGGTGCAAAACCGGCAGAACTATGCGCAAGACCTGCAAGTGTCATCGCGGGGTTACGGCGCACGTTCGGCCTTTGGTATTCGCGGCCTCAAGCTGCTGAGCGATGGTATCCCGGCCAGTACGCCAGACGGCCAGGGGCAGGCGGCCTCGCTCAACCTGGATGTGGCCGATCGCATCGAAGTGTTGCGCGGCCCCGCAGCGACCCTGTACGGGAGCAACGCCGGCGGCGTTATCCAGATGTTCAGCCGGGACGGGCAGGGGCCTGCAAGGGTAGGGGCCGAAACCACTTTTGGCAGCGACGGTTTCAACAAGAATCACCTGTCGGCCGAGGGTGGCAACGAAACCGCCGGCTTCGTGCTCGATGCATCGCGCATGGACACCGACGGTTACCGTGACCACAGCGCCGCCCGACGCGACCAGACCTTCGCCAAGGTGCACGTAAGGCCCGACGCTGACTCGCGCCTGGCGCTGATCTACAGCAGCCTAGAACAGAACAACACGCAAGACCCGCTGGGGCAAACCTGGGACGCCTATAAACATGACCCTCGCTCCACCGCAGCGGTGGCGGACCTCTACAACACCCGCAAGAGCATCGACCATCAGCAGTTGGGCATGAACTACGAGCGCTATTTCGGCGATGCCACGTTGCAGTTCAACCTCTACGCGGGGCAGCGTAGCGTCGTGCAGTACCTGTCCATTCCGAAAACAGTGGCCTCCAACAGCCAGCGTGGCGGTGGGGTAGTGGACTTCGACCGTGCGTTTCACGGCGGCACCTTGCGCTGGATACAGCCGGTTGTAGCCGCCCCCGGCAACCTCACGGTCACGGTTGGCGCCGACTATGACCAGAGCAAGGATGACCGCCGCGGCTACCAGAATTTCAGCGGCGACACGCTGGGCGTCAAAGGTGAGCTGCGGCGTGACGAGCAAGACACCGCCACCAGCCTGGACCCCTATATCCAGGCGCATTGGGAGCTCGGCAACTGGACCACTGACCTTGGCCTGCGCCACAGCTCGATGCAAATGCGCGTCGATGACCACTACCTGGCCAATGGCGATTCCAGTGGCAAGAAGACGTACCAGCAGAACACGCCATCGCTGTCGGTGATGTATGCGTTTACGCCGGATGTGCGTGGTTACGTGAGTGTCGGCAAGGGTTTCGAGACCCCGACCCAGGCTGAAATGGCGTACGCCCCTGGCCAGGTTGAACGCTTTAACTTCGGGCTCAAGCCAGCCTCCAGCACCCAGTATGAAGTGGGCGTCAAATACCGGCTCGGCGAACGTACCCGGCTCAACGCCGCGGTTTACGAAATCCATACGGATGACGAAATCGTGGTGGCCAGCGCCACCGACGGCCGTACCAGTTACCGAAACGCCGGGAAGACCTTGCGCCGCGGGTTTGAGGCGAGCCTGCACAGTGACCTCAGCGATCAGTGGCAGACGACCGTGGTGTACACACGCACCGATGCCCGCTACGCCGAAGATTTCGCCCAAGGCACGCAGACCATCGAGGATGGCAACCGCCTGCCGGGCGTGCCGCTCGACAACCTGTTCGGCGAGCTCGTGTGGAACCCAGCGACGTTTGTCAGCATGGGGGTTGAAGGGCAGTACCGCAGCAAGGTGTATGTGGAGGACAGCAATACCGCAAAACCGGCGCCGGCCTATACCGTCTTCAACTGGCGGACGCGCTTCGAACAGCACGCTGGGCCGTGGACGTTCCACCAGCTGATCCGCTTGGACAACCTGTTTGATCGGCAGTATGTGGGGTCGGTGATTGTGGGTGACGGCAACGCACGCTACTACGAAGCTGCGCCGGGGCGGTCGTGGTATGCGGGCGCCGGGTTGGAGTATCAGTTCCGCTGAAGCACGACTATGCAAACCGCTCGAACCGATAGGGGCTCGGGTCGATCAACGTGGGGGACTGCGAAACCAGGTCTGCCGCCAATTGGCCCGCTGCCGGTGAGGTGCCGAAGCCATGCCCGGAAAACCCGGTCGCCAAGGTCAGGCCGGGAATGGCCGGCACCGGGCCGATCACGGGGTTTGAGTCAGGGGTGACGTCAATCGTGCCTGCCCAGGCTGAGGCGATCCGGGCCTGCTCGAACACTGGCCAGGCTGCCTTCAGGTTACGCAAGGCTTCATCGTTCAATGCCGTGTTGGCCTGTGGGTCCTGAACCCTGACGCGCTCGAAGGGCGTCACCTGCGACGGGCCCCAGCGCCGGGCCAGGGCCAGGTCCTTGAAGAAGTACTTGCCGAAGCTGATGCGCAAAAAGTCACGCTGTGCCCGCAGTTGCGGCAGGTAACGCCTGCCCAGCAGCAGGTGATCCAGGGTCAGGAACGCATCGAGGGCCCCGCGCTGGGTAATGATGTAGCCGCCATCCTTGTGTTTGCGGAAGGAAAAGTCCGGTGCGCCCACGGCAATGTCGGTCGGGCCGTCCAGCGGGTGGGTGCGCAGTACTGAACAGGTCAGCGGCAGGGTGGGCAGGTCGATATTGAGGTTGCCGAGAAACTTGCGAGACCACAAGCCGCCGGCCAGCAATACCTGGTCGCAGCGAATCTCGCCTTGCTCGGTGACAACGCCGCTGACCCTGCCAGCGGCGGTGACCAGCGTGCGCACCGCGCAGTTTTCCACGAGCACCGCGCCTTTGGCGATCGCTGCACGGGCGATGGCGCTGGCGGCCAGGGTCGGCTCGGCGCGCGCGTCCGAGGCGGTATAGATGCCCCCGGCCCAGTCGGCACGGCCGCCGGGCACCTTGTTGGCAATCTCCTTGCTGCTGAGCAGCCGTGAGTCCAGGCCAAGGTGCTCGACGCTCTTGAGCCAGCTTTCGTGCATGCCCATCTGCGTGTCGTTGCGGCCGATGAACATGATGCCTGCTTGCCGGTAGCCGACATCGCTGCCGACCCGTTCCGGCATTTTCGCCCACAGTTGGTCGGCGGCCAGGGCCAACGGAATATCGTGCGCATGGCGGTTGGTCTTGCGCACCCAGCCCAGGTTGCGCGACGACTGCTCACCCGCAAGGCGCCCCTTCTCCAGCAGCACCACGGGGATGTTGCGTTCGGCCAGGGTAAGGGCCGCGGTCAGGCCGATGATGCCTCCCCCGATGATCACCACGCTCGTGGCCTGAGGGTGGGTGGTAGGGGTGTGCACAGGGTCGATGACGGGGGACATGGCTTCACTCGGCGGCAGTGTGAACGGAATGTTGCGGTTCAAGGCTGGCGGCGCATTACTCGCCCAGGCGGATCAGCGTGACCTGCGCGCGCGAAGCCCCCCGGTACGCCGTCACTTCCAGCTCGACTTTGTAGACGGTCGAGCCCAGAGGCGGGCAGGTGACGGTGGTGGCCGGGTCGATGCCTCGGAATTTTTCGCCGATCACTTCCATGACCGTTGGCACGTCGGCCGGGTCCTGGATGAACACACGCGAGCTGATCACATCGCCCAGCCCTGAATCGACTGCCGCCAGGGCGGTTTCGATGTTGGCGAATACCTGGTGGGTCTGTTCGATCACGTCTTCAGGGATGACCTGGGTCTGCGGGTTGCGCCCAGCGGTGTTGGAAACGTGGATCCAGTTGTCCACCGCCACCAGGCGGGAATAGCTGGCCAGGTCTTCGAATTTCGAGCCGGTTTTCAGTTTGGTGATCTGCGTCATGGGGGAGCCTTTTTTGAGTGGTTGAGGAGTCAGCTAAGGACAGGTTTTTCCCAGAGATTGAGCTTCACGCCGATGCCTTTCTCGAGCGCGTTGCGGTACACGACGGTGCCCCAGGCAACGTCTTCCACAGGCATGCCACCCACCGACATGAGGATGATTTCTTCGTCGTTCAGACGGCCTGGCGCATCACCCCTGATGATCTTGCCGATGTCCTCGACCTGCGCGGCGTCCAGCTTGCCTTCGGCGATCATGTCCATGAAGCGCACGCCTACCAGCGGCACATGGTTGTGCGCAGGCTTGGGCAGTTCTTCGAACCAGGCTTGGTACAGCCCTGTGTTGTCCACCACCTTGCGCACGTCCGCACGCTCCATGCCGTCATCGATGCTGCACGGGGCAGGCATGGCCAAGAACGCACCGGGCTTGACCCACTCGCGCCGCACCAGCGGGTAAGTGCTGGGGTCGCCGACTTCACCCGAGCTGCAGTAACTGACCAGGTCGGCGTCACGTACCACCTCTTCCAGGGTCTGCACGACCTGGATGTGGGTGATTTGCGGGAAGGTCGCCTGGACCCAGGCAACGAAGTCATCCAGGTTCTTCTGGCCTCGGCCCTTGATCTTGATCGTGTCGATCAGCGGGCACACCGCCATGAACGCGGCAACCGTGGTCTTGCCCATCACGCCCGGCCCGGCCAGGCCGATGACCTTGGCGTCCTTGCGGGCCAGGTGGCGCGCACCAACCCCGGGGATGGCGCCGGTGCGGTACGCCGACAGCAGGTTGGCCGACATGTGTGCCAGTGGGGCGCCGGTGTCGGCGTCGTTGAGGGTGAACATCAGGATCGAGCGTGGCAGGCCCTTTTCGCGGTTGGCGATGTTGGAGCCGTACCATTTGGCGCCCGCGGTGCGGAAGTTGCCGCCCAGGTACGCCGGCATGGCCATCATGCGACGGTCTGCGGTCGGCTTTGGCATGTGCGGAAACGGCGATTGCTCGGGGAAGGTGATCATCGCGCCGTGGGAGTCGTTGTTCGGGCCGGCCATGCGGTAGTCGCCTTGGTAGAGCAGGTCGAACATTTCTTCCATGGTATCGACACAGGCGGGCATGTCGGTCACGCCGGCGCGGATCATGTCCTGTTCGGACAGGTAGATGAAGTCAATGCGGGTATCGAGGGTCATGGCGGGTCTCGCAAGGCGGCCGTTGTCAGGTTTTGTTTTTGTGGGCGGGGGCTGTCATTTGTGGTGTCAGTTTCGCTAACGAGCGGCAGGCCGTCTTGCGTCAGCGTGCCAGGCGACTTGACCTGCCGTGCCACGGCTGCGCTTCGTGTAGGAGCAGCCTTGTGCTGCGAAGAGGCCGGCGAAGGCAGCGGAGATCTACTGTGTTTTCACTGGCCTCTTCGCAGCACAAGGCTGCTCCTACAGTGGCTCATGTGCTGATCTAGAACGGCACCGCAACAGTCAGCTGGCTGTAGACGTTGGTGCCGTTGCCGCCCACCTGATTGCCGCCGTTGCGCTCGTCCTTGCGGGGCTGATACAGGCCCACCAGCGGGCTGATGATCAGGTGGTCGTTGACCGCCCATTCCAGGTAAAGGTCGAGCTCCCGGGCATCGAGGTTGAGGCTGTCGCGGGTACGCACCGTGTCGAAGTCGAAATACAGCGCACCGACCGTGAGGTTTTCCAGCGGGGTCGCCTTCACGCCGACATGGTGGATGCCGGTGTTGCTGTTGAAGGGCCCGGCATAGTTGGCGGCGACTTCACCCTGGAACCAGGTGCCATAGCCACTGGACAGGCCACTGAACAGCGCGTCCCAGCCTGCCGAGTAGCGGGTGTAGCGGTAGGTCACCTGGGGTGCCCAAGGCAGGTCGGCGAAGGTATAGCCGGCCTGCAGGTACCAGGCTTTTTCCGGGCCGCCTTGCTTGTCTTGCCACGCGTATTCGAAGGCGAAACTGGCATTGTCGATGCCGGCGTTGCCTTCGCCACGCAGGCTGTAGACGTCCATGCCCTCACGCGCTTTCTGAAACGCGCTGGCCCATTGGTCGGTGACGTCGATACCGTGCACCCAGGTCAGCCCCAAGGTGCCCAGAGCATGGGTGTAGTCCAGGGTGCCGGCGGCCAGTTCGGTCTCGGCCTGCGCGCGGTTATCGGACTTCAGCCACAGCAGGCTGCCATGCAGGCCATCCTGCCCGCCCAGGCGCAGTACTGCAGTGCGGTCGAAGGCGTGACGCGCCGCCAAGTAGTAGGCGCCGCCGCGGTCCAGGTGGCCGTCGGCCACGCCGTTGCCCAGGTTCGGGCCGTCGTCGTTGATCAGGAAGCCGCTGCCCAGGCGGACCACCTGCCGCCCTCCAGAAAGGTCTACGCCATCCTTGCCCAGCCAGGGCAGCAGGTCGCCTGAACGCCAGCCCAGGTAGGCGTCCTCGATCTTGGTGGTGCGCTCGGAGCCATCGGTGTTGCCGGCAGCATCCCCATCGCCCCAGGTGGCGGAGCTCACCCAGTTCAAGGCGCCATAGAGGCTGCCGTTGCCTGCCAGGCCCTGGTCACCGCTCAGGCCATACTTGATGAAGCCCTCGCGCCAGGTCGAGCCACCGGCCGTGCCGTCATAATTCTTGCGGCTGTTGAACATGCCCCACACCGCGAGCATGTCGGCATTCACGTGGCTGTCTTCGTCGGCGTAGAGTTCGTAGGCCGGCGCGGCCTGGCTGGCCAGCAGCGTGGCCAGGGCCAGGGTGGACAGCCGTTGCGGTTTGAACATTGCACTTCCCTCGATTGTTCTCGGCACCTCGCAAGGCGGCCTTTGTTGTTCGGGGGCAGCCTCGTGGAGGCGAGGCGCCGTCGCGGTTGGCTGCGACGGCCTATTAGTGCGTGGATGGCTGGGTGGGGTCTTGTTCGTGGCTGCCAAGGCGCTTGCCCGCCTTGGCCAGGTGCATGCAGCAGGGCGCTTCAGTAACGGATCATCACCGACTTGAGCTCGGTGAAGTCATCGATGAACGCCGAGCCGAACTCGCGGCCGATGCCGGAGGCCTTGATACCGCCGAAAGGCACGGCGGGGTCGAGCAGGGTGTGCATGTTGACCCACAGCGTACCGGCCTGGATTTGCGGGACCATCCGCATGGCTTTGCCCAGGTCGTTGGTCCACAGGCTGGCGCTGAGGCCGTAGGGCGTTGCGTTCATCAGGTGCAACAGTTCGTCTTCGTCGTCGTACGGCAAGAAGGTCGCCACCGGGCCGAAGGTTTCCTGGTTGAGCAGGGTGTCGCTGGCGCCCTTGGCGAGAATCACCGTCGGCTCGACAAAGCAGCCTGGGCCATCGCCAATGTGCCCACCATGAATGATCTGGCTGCCTTCGGCGCGTGCGGTGGCGAACAATTCGGCCAGCTTCTGCTGGTGTGGCTTGTTGGCTACCGGGCCGAACTGGGTCGACTCATCCAGCGGCGAACCGACCTTCAGCTGGCCCAGGCGTTGGCACAGTGCGTCAAGCAGTGGGTCGATGCGCGAGCGGTGGACGAAGAAGCGCTCACCGGCGGCGCAGATCTGCCCGGAATGCAGAAAGCCAGCTTCAATGATGCCGTCGACGGCTTTGTCGAGCGCTACATCGGGCAGGAACGCTACCGAGTTCTTGCCGCCCAGTTCCAGTGTCGCACGGGTCAGCTTGGCGCCCATGGCGGCTTGGCCGACGGCGATGCCGGTGGGCACGGAGCCGGTGAACGAGACCTTGTCGGTACCGGGGTGCTCGACCAGCGCCTTGCCCACCAGGCCGCCGCCGGTCAGCACGTTGAGGGCGCCTGGCGGTAGGCCGGCCTCGCTGGCCAGTTCGGCGATGCGCAGCAGCGTCAGGGGCGTGAACTCGCTGGGTTTGAGAATGATGCTGCAGCCGGTGGTCAGCGCCGAGGCCAGCTTCCAGATGGCGATCATGGTGGCGAAGTTCCACGGCACGATGCCCACCACCACGCCGATCGGTTCGCGCAGGGTGAAGGCGCTGTAGCGCTCACCGGCGAACGAGGGCAGGGACGGGGTGATGGTTTGGCCGGTGATCTTGGTGGCCCAGCCTGCGTAGTAGCGCAAGAAATGCGCGGCCTGCTCTACCTCGAACGCGCGCGCGATGCCGATCAGCTTGCCCGACTGCAAGGTCTCTAGCTGGGCCAATTCTTCGCGGTTGGCTTCCAGTAGGTCGGCCAGCTTGAACAGCACGCCGGCGCGGGCGGCCGGGCTGGTGCGCGACCAGGTGCTGAAGCCTTGGCGCGCCGAGCTCACGGCATGGTCAATGTCGGCCTGGTTGGCATCGGCGATGCGCGCGAGGGTTTCGCCATTGGCCGGGTTGACCACGGCAAGGGTCGAGGAAGATTGGCTGGCGATGGAGTGGCCGTGAATGAACACGCCATGTTGGCGGGCCAAGAATGCCGTGACCGCGGGAAGAAGGGTAATGTCGCTCATGCTGGCTCCTGAGGCAGAGGAACGCGGCCTGACCGGCCGCCAAAGCGTCGAGCATAGTGAACGGGCCCGGTGCTGATCTTGCATCTCCCTGACGGCGGCATGACGCTGCCTGCCAGGCATGCAGGTGCTGGCAGGCAGCAACAAGGGCCACGGCAGCCATGGGCAAGACGCCCCGCCGGCTGCGGCGCACAGTGATGACGCAGGGAGGCAAACAACAGCCGTGCGTGCAGGTTCACTTGCCGCGTTCAACGCCACAAAAACAAGCCGGGGCATAACGATGTCACTCAACAATAAGCTCACCGAGCATCTCAACCGGGGCAGTGTCGGTTTTCCTACGGCGCTGGCCAGCACCGTCGGGCTGATCATGGCCAGCCCGGTGATCCTCACCGCGACCATGGGGTTTGGCATTGGCGGCAGTGCCTTCGCCTTGGCCATGGTCATCGCGGCATTGATGATGCTGGCGCAGTCGACCACCTTTGCCGAAGCGGCCTCGATCTTGCCAACCACAGGGTCGGTCTACGACTACATCAACTGCGGCATGGGCCGCTTCTTCGCCATCACCGGCACGTTGTCGGCCTACCTGATCGTGCACGTGTTCGCCGGTACTGCCGAAACCATCCTGTCTGGGGTCATGGCGCTGGTGAACTTCGAGCACCTCAACACCCTGGCTGAGTCGGCGGGCGGTTCGTGGCTGCTGGGTGTCTGCTTCGTGTTGGCGTTCGCCGTGCTCAATGCCTTTGGGGTCAGTGCGTTCAGCCGGGCCGAAGTGATCCTCACCTTCGGCATGTGGACCACGCTGATGGTGTTCGGCGTGCTGGGCCTGATCGCCGCACCGGCGGTGGAGCTGGAAGGGCCGTTCGGGGCGTCGCTGGTCGGCACCGACCTGATGACCATCCTCTCGCTGATCGGCATGGCCATGTTCATGTTCGTCGGCTGTGAGTTTGTCACGCCGCTGGCGCCGGAGCTGCGCCGTTCGGCCTGGGTGTTGCCGCGGGCCATGGCCTTGGGCCTGTTTGGCGTGGCCAGCTGCATGTTCATCTATGGCGCAGCCATGAAGCGCCAGGTGGAAAACGTCGTGCTCGATGCTGCCAGCGGCGTGCACTTGCTCGACACGCCCATGGCTATCCCGCGTTTCGCTGAACAGGTGATGGGCGATATCGGCCCGGTGTGGCTGGGTATCGGCTTTTTGTTTGCCGGCGCCGCCACCATCAACACCTTGATGGCCGGGGTGCCTCGCATCCTGTACGGCATGGCGGTGGACGGCGCGCTGCCCAAGGCTTTCGCCTACCTTCACCCGCGGTTCAAGACGCCCTTGCTGTGCATTCTTGTGGTTGCCCTGATCCCTTGCCTGCACGCCTGGTACCTGGGCGGCAACCCGGACAACATCCTGCACCTGGTGCTGGCGGCAGTGTGTGCCTGGAGCACGGCATACCTGCTGGTGACGCTGTCGGTGGTGATCCTGCGCATCCGCCGGCCCGACCTGCCACGGGCCTACCGCTCGCCACTGTTCCCGCTGCCGCAGATCATTTCCAGTGGCGGTATCGTCATTGGCATGGCGTTCATCACCCCACCAGGCATGAACCCGGCCGACATCTATGTGCCGTTCGCCATCATGCTGGCCGGCACCGCCACCTATGCGCTGTTCTGGACGCTGTGCGTGCAGAAGGTCAACCCGTTCAAGCCGGCGCGGGTCGAGGATGTGCTGGAAAAAGAATTTGCGGCAGAGCCGGGCCATGCAGTGGAGCACCTGCACCATGATCAGACGTTTGCGTGATCGCCTGCTGGCGCCGCGTGCCCCGGCCGGCTACCGGCCCGGGGCCACGCTGGGGCTGCTGTCGCGTAACCTGGGGCAGGTGCACATGCAGTTGCTTGAACCCGCCCGCGGGGTGATCGACAACCCGGCGCTGGGCTGGCGTGCCGAGGTACGTGAGTGTGTCGAGGCGCACTTGCTGATGCATGTGGTCACCTGCGAATTCTGCCTGTGCCTGCCTGCCCTGCAAGGGGGCGGGGTAATGCTCGAAATGCGTCATGCGGGTGCAATCCGTCGTACCGGCCTGGCGTGCGTGTACCGCAGCGGCGACAAGGCGCGTTTCACCCAGGTACGTGAGCAACTGCTGAACAATGCGCAACTGACCGCCGCCCTGATGCCGCTGGATTTCAAGCGCCTGACCCTGGAATGCCGCGATGGCCACTGGTGGCTGACCTTGGAACACATGGGCGGCAGCGAAGTGGTCAACCGCATGCCAGCGTTTCGTCGCTACATTCAGATCAGCCCGCCGCAACGCGCGCACCTGATGGCCTGCCTCGGCCTGTTCGGGCAATCGCTACCCCGTCTCTAAGCCTTTTTTGGCACGTGCCTTGCTCAAGCTTCAGACGAGAGATCACAGTTGTGCGGTCATTGATAACATGTTAACAATGGCTGCATAACAACAAATTCTGCGTCGAGGGCATCCATGCACACTCAACAACCCAACCGTCAGGGTCTGGAACGCTGGACCACGGACATGCAGCAGATCTGCGGCCGTTTCGAGACCGAGCTGGCCTCCAACCCGGCGTTGTTCATCGGCGAAGTGTCGACGTTTTCCCGTGCGGGGTTACCACTGGCCAATCTGCGCACCAATGCCGGCAACATCCGCCGCCTGGGCGAAAACCCGACCCTCGACGACGACCAGCATTGCTTTCTGGTCAGCCAGCGCATGGGCTACTCGACGGTGGCGCAGGGCGGCATGCAGGTCAGCCTGGCGCCGGGCGAGTTGCTGCTGATGGACTCTGTCGGGCGTTGCGAGATCACCCCCAGCGGGCTGATCGAGCATGTTTCGCTGGCCCTTTCCCGCGAGCAGGTGCGCAAGCATGTGCAAGGCAGCGGTGCGATGTTCGGCAAGATTTCCTCATCCAATGCCTGCGGGCGCATGCTGCATGTTTTGATGGACCAACTGTGCAAGGACGACCATGCCAGTGGCGATGGTGCGCAAGGCGATGCGTTGCAGACGGCATTCATTGCATTGCTGGAGCCCGGTTTCGAGCGCAATGGCGACTCACCGCACACCCTTGGCCCGCTCAGTGGGGCCAACCTGCGTAGCTATGTGCAGCAGGTGATCGACGAATCCCTGTCACAGCCCGGGCTGACACCGGCCAACCTGGCCGGCCGGCTGAACATTTCGGTTCGGCATTTGTACCGCCTGTTCGAGGAGGAGGGTGACAGCGTCTGCCGCTACATCCAGCGTGCGCGCCTGAAGCGCAGCGCGGACGACCTGGCCAACCCGTTCTTCAAGCGCGAGTCGATCACCTCGATCGCCTACAAGTGGGGCTTTACCGACTCGGCGCATTTCAGCCGCTCGTTCAAAAAGCAGTTCGAGCAATCGCCCAAGGACTTCCGCGCCCAGGCCATGGCCTGACACGCGCTCCAGCGACCCAGGTAGGAGCAGCCTTGTGCTGCGAAGAGGCCGGTGACAGCAGTGAAGATTCACTGTGTTTTCACCGGCCTCTTCGCAGCACAAGGCTGCTCCTACCCAGGTCGTGTCAATCCGGGGGCAAGCCTCAGGCCACTGCCAGGTAATGCTTGACGAACGATTCGCTCAGCACCTCCCACAGCACCGGCGTACCTTTGCTGACGAACCAGGCATCACCGGCCTTGAAGCGGGTGACTTGCCCCGTGGATTCATCGGTCAGCTGGATTTCGCCGGTGACGATCACCGCCTGCTCGTCGAACGGGTAGACCATGCGGAACTTGCCACGCGTGGTGCCGAAGTAGGCGCTGCTGACCGGGTCAGTCGGCGCGCCGTGGGTCATCTTGCCGAAGGCGTTGACGTCGCCTTCGAGAATCTCCGAGCCCAAGTCAGCAACGCTGCCCCACGGGTCGAGTTCGGACAGTTGGACGCCTTGTTTGGCGGCGGTGAGGGTCATGGCAGTGCTCCAGTGATGAGAGGGAAAGGTTCAACGGCGGCCGTTGAAATAGCCCGACAGCTGGTGCGCGGCCTTGCCGGCGGTGAGCAGCAGCGGGCGGAAATGGTCCTTGCCGAGGATTCGCGCATGCTTGACCGAGCTGAGCAGGCCATAGCGTGCGGACCCTTCGTGCATGCCTTCGGCGAGGATCTTGCAAATGATGTGGCTAGGCGTCACGCCAAAGCCTGAATAGCCCTGCACATAGAACGCATTGGGGCGGTTGCTCAGCGTGCCGATCTGCGGGAACAGGTTGGCGCTGGTGGCCATCGGGCCGCCCCAGGCCAGGTCGATGCGCACGTCCTTGAGGTACGGAAAGATCTTCAGCATCAGTGCACGGTTCCACGCCTTGAGGTCCAGCGGGATATGTTCGATGCAGGATGTGGCAGCGCCGAACAGCAGGCGGTTCTCGCGGGTGACCCGGTAGTAGTCGATCACCGGGCGGATATCGCTGTAGGCACCGCGGATCGGGCTGATGCGGTCGATCAGCGCCTCCGGCAGCGGCTCGGTCATCATCTGAAAGGCGTAGGTGTTGATGGTGCGGCTGTGCAGTTCGGGCTCCAGCTTGTTGAGGAAGCTGTCGCAGGCCCACAGCAGCTTGCTGGCGCGCACCGATCCGCGCCCGGTACGCACTTTGATGCGCTCACCGTAGGTCACTTCCAGTGCCGGGCTGTGCTCGAAAATGCGTGCACCGTGGCCGACCAGGGCCTGGGCTTCGCCGAGCAGCAGGTTGAGCGAATGCACGTGGCCACCGCCCATGTGCAGCAGGGCGCTGCTGTAGGCGTCGCTGCCGATGATCTGCCGCACTTCCGAGCCGCCCAGAAAACGGATCTCGTCACGTGCGTTGATAGCCTTGAATTGCTTTTCCCAGGCGCGCAGGGTCTTTTCCTGGCGGCTGTTGAAGCCCATGTAGCCATAGCCGTGGCAGAAGTCGGCGTCGATGTCGTAGCGGGCGATACGTGCCTTGATGATGCCGGCGCCCAGTTCGCTGATCGCGAAGATCTCCTGCAGGCCCTTGTCGCCGACACTGCGCCGGATCTTCTCAAGGTCATGGCCGATGCCCGCCATGATCTGCCCGCCGTTGCGCCCGGTGCCGCCGTAACCCAGGTAGCGCGCTTCGAGCACGACGATGTTGGTCACGCCTTTTTCCGCCAGCTCCAGCGCGGTGTTGATGCCGGAAAAGCCGCCCCCGATGACCACGACATCGGCGTCGATGTCACGTTCCAGCGTGGGGAAGTTCAGGTTGTACTTTTTGGTCGCGGAGTAATAGGTCGGGCTCTCGAGGGTGATCATGACGCCGCCTGCTGAATAGAAGTGTGATAGGGCCGTTTGGCAAGCGCTCTGGCACATGAGGCCATTGAGCGCCTGACCACCGGCGGGTGTCTTGTCCTTGCCTGCCAGCGAGTGTAACCAGCCTGCCAGTGCCACTGGCAGCGGTTGAACAGGGCTGCCAGCGGCTGATTGGTTAATGTATTAATGAGCCCGTGCTGGCATACTGGCCTGCTCGCCACTTTCCATGATGCTCGGGCACGCATGACCACACCAAGACCCTCTCTGACCCTTACCCTGTTGCAGGCTCGCGAAGCCACGATGGCGTTCTTTCGGCCGGCATTGAATGCCCATGACCTGACCGAACAGCAGTGGCGGGTGATTCGTATCCTGCACCAGCAAGGCGAGCTGGAAAGCCATCAGCTTGCCGAGCTTGCCTGCATCCTCAAGCCCAGCATGAGCGGTGTGCTCAAGCGGCTCGAGCGCGATGGGGTCGTCGCCCGGCGCAAGTCGCCAGAAGATCAGCGCCGGGTGTTCATCAGCCTGACCGACAAGGGGCAGCAGGCGTTCATGGCCATGAGCGAGGAAATGGCCCGCAACTATGAACGGATCCTCAGCCAGTTCGGCGAAGACAAACTGCAGCAACTGATGCAGCTGCTCAACGAAATGAAAAAGATCAAACCGTGACCCGCCAGAGCCCACCGCACCTCGGTTGATCAACACCATGGAAAGTGCAATTTTCCCGCCGTAACGTGCATTTCGAGGCGCACTCGCACCTCACATACTGAACGCGTCTTTACCGACTTGCCGGCTGTGCCACAGCACCGTAACGCCTGCGCCACAGGGCGTGCGCAGCCGCAGCTGACTCTCCAATAATAAAGAGACCGTTCATGAAAAAGCCAAATCCCCTACTGGAAGACCTCAAGTCGATCCTGCCGACAATTGCTGCGAATGCGGTGCGTGCAGAGCAAGATCGCAGTGTCCCGGCAGAGAATATCGCGCTGCTCAAGAGCATCGGCATGCACCGTGCCTTTTTGCCTAAACACTATGGCGGCATGGAGATCTCGCTGCCGCAGTTTGCCCAGTGCATCGCCTTGCTGGCAGGCGCCTGCGCCAGCACCGCGTGGGCCATGAGCCTGCTGTGCACCCACAGCCATCAGATGGCGATGTTCTCGCCCACGCTGCAGCAGGAAGTCTGGCAAACCAACCCGGATGCCACGGCCAGCAGCAGCATCGCGCCCTTTGGCCGTACCGAGGAAGTCGAAGGCGGCGTGACCTTCAGCGGCGAAATGGGCTGGAGTTCCGGCTGTGACCATGCCGAGTGGGCGATCATGGGGTTCCGCCGCAAGAATGCCGAAGGTACGCAGGACTACTGCTTTGCCGTTCTGCCGCGCAGCGACTACGAAATCCGTGATGACTGGTATGCCGTGGGCATGCGCGGCAGCGGCAGCAAGACCTTGATCGTGCGTGATGCCTTCGTGCCGGAGCACCGCATCCAGAAGGCCAAGGACATGATGGAAGGCAAGTCGGCAGGCTTTGGTCTGTACCCAGACAGCAAGATCTTCTTCGCCCCGTACCGCCCGTATTTCGCCAGTGGTTTTTCCACCGTCAGCCTCGGTGTCGCCGAGCGCATGCTGGAGGTGTTCCGCGAGAAAACCCGCAACCGCGTACGTGCCTACACCGGCGCCGCAGTGGGGGCTGCAACCCCTGCGCTGATGCGCCTGGCCGAGTCCACCCATCAAGTGGCCGCCGCCCGTGCCCTGCTGGAAAAAAGCTGGGATGAAATCGCCGAGTACAGCGAGCGCCACGAATACCCCACACGCGCCACGCTGGCGTTCTGGCGGACCAACCAGGGTTATGCCGTGAAGATGTGTATCCAGGCGGTAGACCGGCTGATGGAAGCGTCCGGCGGCGGCGCCTGGTTTGAAAGCAACGAGATGCAGCGGCTGTTCCGTGATGCGCACCTGACCGGTGCCCACGCCTACACCGACTATGACGTATGCGCGCAGATCCTCGGCCGCGAACTGATGGGCCTGGAGCCTGATCCGGCGATGGTCTGACCCGCGCGCGGGTCAATTCCCCTTACAACCACAACAACAAACAGGGCGGGCCCTTGGCCTGCCCGGGAGTCTTGCATGTCCACTGAAAACACCACGGCCTTCGATAGCCGAGCCTTCCGCCGCGCGCTGGGCAACTTCGCCACCGGCGTCACCGTAGTCACCGCCGCTGGCGCCAGCGGGCGTAAGGTTGGCGTCACCGCCAACAGCTTCAACTCGGTCTCGCTGGAGCCTGCGTTGATCCTGTGGAGCATCGACAAACGTTCTACCAGCCATGAAGTATTCGAAGAAGCGTCGCACTTCGCCGTGAACATTCTGGCGGCGGACCAGATCGAGCTGTCCAACAACTTCGCGCGGCCCAAGGACGATCGGTTCGCAGGCATCGATTACCAGCAAGGGGCGGGTGGCGCACCGCTGTTGGCTGACTGCTCGGCGCGCTTCCAGTGTGAGAAGTTTCAGCAATTGGACGGCGGCGACCACTGGATTCTGGTGGGCAAGGTGGTGGCGTTCGATGACTTCGGCCGCTCGCCGTTGCTGTACCACCAAGGCGCCTATTCGATGGTGCTGCCCCACACGCGCATGACCCAGCGTGCAGAGGGCCAGGCGCCGAGCAGCCACTTCCAGGGCCGCCTGCAGCACAACCTGTACTACCTGATGACCCAGGCGTTGCGTGCCTACCAGGGTGATTACCAGCCACGTCAACTGAGCACCGGGTTGCGTACCAGTGAGGCGCGCATGTTGATGGTGCTGGAGAACGATGCCGGGCTCAGCCTCAACGACCTGCAGCGCGAAGTGGCGATGCCTGCGCGTGAGATCGAGGAAGCGGTTGCCAACCTCAAGCGCAAGGGCCTGATTGCTGACGATGAGGGGCGGGTGCGGCTTTCGGTGAAAGGTGTGGATGAGACCGAGGCGCTGTGGACCATTGCCAGGGAGCAGCAGGACAAGGTGTTTGGGCAGTTCAGTGAAGAGCAGTTGGATACCTTCAAGACGGTGTTGAAGGCGATCATTCAGATGTGAGCTGTTGATAACCAGGGGCCGCTTTGCGGCCCATCGCCCCAGGGATCAAGCGGTCCCTGTAGGAGCGAGCTTGCTCGCGAAAGGGCTGCAAAGCATGCAAAGCAGCCCCATTGCTGTTCAGTAAACCCCGCCCCCGTCACTCACCGACGCCGACGTACCTTTGAACTTCCCCGCCAGATCCTGCAGCCCACGCATCAGCACCGTGGTATCCACCCCCACCGCCACAAACGCCGCGCCCAAGGCGATGTAGCGCCGCGCCAGCGTCTCGTCCGCACTGAGAATACCCGCCGCTTTGCCTGCCTTGCCGATGCGCACGATCGCGTCCTCGATGGCTGCCTGCACCTCAGGGTGCCCAGGGTTGCCGCGGTGGCCCATGGCGGCGCTCAGGTCGGCCGGGCCGATGAACACGCCATCGACGCCCTCGACCGCAACGATCTCATCCAGGTTGGCCAGCCCTTGTTTGTTCTCGATCTGCACCAGCAAGCACATCTGCGCGTCGGCTTGGTCGAGGTAACCCGGGATGCTGTTCCAGCGCGACGCTCGCGCCAGAGCGCTGCCCACGCCGCGTATACCCTTGGGCGGGTACTGCATGGCCTGCACCAGCTGGCGTGCTTGGGCGGCGGTTTCCACCATGGGTACCAGCAGGGTCTGCGCGCCGATATCCAGAACTTGCTTGATCAACGCTGTGTCACCAATGACCGGGCGAATTACCGCCTGGCTCGGGTAGGGCGCCACCGCCTGCAACTGCGCGAGCATGCCGCGCAGGTCGTTCGGCGCGTGCTCGCCGTCAATCAGCAACCAGTCGAAGCCGGCATTGGCCGCCAGCTCCGCGCAGTATGCATCGGCCAGGCCGAGCCACAGGCCAATCTGCGGCTCGCCACTGCGCAGGCGTTGTTTGAAGCGGTTGACGGGCATGTCCATGGGCAAGTCCTCAAACGAAACGGCAGGCAATCGAGCCGAGCAGGTCATAGTCGACGTGGAAGGTGTCGCCAGGCCGTGCGGCTACTGGGCGAGTGAAGGAGCCACCGAGGATGATCTGGCCCGGCTGCAGGGTGACGTCGTACGCGGCCAGCTTGTTGGCCAGCCACGCGACACCCTTGGCCGGGTGGTTGAGCACCGCGGCGCTGACCCCGGACTCTTCGATCACACCGTTGCGGTAAAGCACGGCCGGCACCTTGCGCAGGTCGATCTCGGTGGGGCGTACTGCGCGCCCGCCCATGACGACGCCGGCGTTGGCGGCGTTGTCGGAAATGGTGTCGAACACTTTGCGCGTGGCCTGGGTCTGCGGGTCGACCTGTTGAATGCGCGCGTCGATGATTTCCAGCGCCGGGATGACCCACTCGGTGGCGTCCAACACGTCGAACACCGTCACATTCGGGCCCTTGAGCGGCTTGCCGAGAATGAAGGCCAGCTCGACCTCGACGCGCGGCACGATGAAACGCTCAAACGGAATGTCGCTGCCTTCATCGAACAGCATGTCGTCCAGCAGCGCGCCGTAGTCAGGCTCGGTAATGTTCGACGAGACCTGCATGGCGCGTGAGGTCAGGCCGATCTTGTGGCCGACCAGCTTGCGCCCGGCGGCGAGCTTCTTGGCCACCCAGGCACGCTGGATGGCGTAGGCATCTTCGATAGTGATGGCAGGCTGGTCGAGCGAGAACTGGCGCACCTGTTCGCGCGAGCGCTCGGCCTGGTCGAGCCGCTCGGCGGCCTGTTGGATGAATGCGTTATCGAGCATGGTTGAAGTCTCAAGGTTCAAGGGTTGACGATGGCGGCGCGGGTACGCAGCACCAGCAGGCCGCCGAGGGTGATGAACGCAGCCAGCACATACAGCGCGAGGCTGGCGCTTTGCGTGGTGTCGCGGACCCAGCCGATGAAATAGGGCGTGGCAAACGAGGCGATGCTGCCCAGCGAGCTGATCAGGGCGATGCCGGCAGCCTGGGTGCGGTCATTGAGAAACGCCGTAGGCAGTTGCCAGAACATCGGCAGGGCGGCGCTCGCCCCCATGCCTGCCAGCACCAGGCCGGCCAATACGGGCAGTGCCTGGTTGGGCGCGAGGGCAGCGATCGCGATACCGGCCGCGGCCATCAGCAGGGGGATGGACAGGTGCCAACGGCGCTCGCGGTGGCGGTCGGACGAGCGTCCGCAGGCCAGCATGAACACGCAGCCGGCCAGGTACGGCACGGCGCTGAGCAGGCCGACACTGGCGTCGCTGCCGATGCCGGCGGTGTGGATCAGGCTGGGCATCCAGAACGCCAGCGTGTTCACCGCCAGCATGACTGCGCAGTACACCGCCACCAGCAGCCATACGGCAGGGCTGGCGAGGATGCCGGCGAACGAGGTGACCGGCTTGCGCTGTTCTTCCTGGCCGAACTGGGCGCGCAGGGCGGCTTTTTGCTGCGCGTCGAGCCAGGCCACCTGCTCGAAACGCTCGGGCAGGACCGCCAGTACCACCAGGCCGAGCAGGATCACCGGGGCGCCTTCGATCAGGAACATCCACTGCCAGCCACGCAGGCCCGCAGCGTCATGCATGAACGCCAGAATGCTGCCCGACAGCGGCCCGCCGACCACGCCTGCCAGCGGCACGGCAATGGCGAACAATGCCGTGACCTGGGCACGGCGGCCCGCGGGGTACCAGCGGTTGAGGTACACCAGAATGCCTGGGAAAAACCCGGCTTCCGCCGCGCCAAGGGCAAACCGCAGCAGGTAGAACGCGCTGCTGCTCTCGATCAGCAGCATGCAGGTCGACAGTGTGCCCCACACCACCATCAGGCTGGCGATCCAGCGGCGCGGGCCGACGCGGTCGAGCATCAGGTTGCTGGGTACGCCAAACAACGCATAGGCGATGAAAAACAGCCCGGCACCCAGCCCGTAGACCGTGTCGGACAGGTGCAGGTCCTGGCTCATCTGCATCTTGGCGAAGCCGATGTTGATGCGGTCCAGGTGGGCGAACAGGTAACACACCAGCAGCAACGGCATCAGCCGCCAGGTGACGGCCCGGTGTGTACTGTCCATGAGTGTGGCTTGCGCCGTACTGCGCGAAGCGTGCTCGAGTGTGCTCATATTTGTTGTACTTGTTGTGTGATGAGACGGTGAAAGGTGTCGGCCGTTGGCTCAGGCCGGTTTGTTGAACAGCGGGTGCAGGGTGCTGTGCTTGGCGTCGTAGACCTGCGCGTTGCTCTCGTCGATCTGCAGGGTGATGCCGATGGGGCGTTGCTGGAGCAGCGCGTCCAGGCGCTGTTTGAGCACGTGCAACAGGCTGTCGCCGACCGCTTTGTGAACCTCCGCGGAGCGGCCGTTGGCCATCCGCAGGTTGGCGTACAAAAAGCCATAGTCGCCGTTGCCATCCGCCACTGCGCAGTGCGCGGCGGGGTAGGCCAGCACGCGGGTACCGCCGGTGGGGAATACGGCCTTGCCGGCGGCATCGCGCTGTTCGAGCATGGTGTTGGCCAGGGCACGGCACAGGCCCGGGATGTCGGCGTCTGTTTCCAGGTCGGGGGTGTAGAGCAGAACCAGGTGTGGCATGAAGGGCATCCTCTTGGCAGAAACGCCTGGCCGCCCGGCAGAGCGGCCAGGCAGCGTAACTACAGGCGGCTGGTGGACACCACCGCGGCCGGGTTGGCGGCCTGCGCGGCGGGGATGGCAGCACCATCCTGCGGGGTGACCGGGAAGATCGCGTTGATCTGGCCGGTGCCCGACGAGCCGAAGTAGGGCGTTACCACGTCGGCCTTGCCGTCGTACTTCGACCAGCCCAGGGCACCGAGCAGCATCGCGGTGTCATGCATGAACCCTTCACCGTGGCCCTTGGCGGCGTATTCGGGGAGCATGCCGCAGAAGTCTTCCCATTCAGCGTTCTCCCACATCTTCACCACGCGGTGGTCCAGGGTTTCGAGGAACGGGCTCCACACCTTGGTGGCGAAATCCGGCGCCTGGCCGTTCTGCGCAAAGCGGTGTGACAGCGAGCCACTGGCCAGGAACGCCACGGTGCCGTCGTAGTGCTCTTCCACGGCCTTGCGCATGGCCCAGCCGAGGCGGGCGCTGTCGGCCAGGTAGTGGGAGGTGCACAGCGCCGAGACCGAAACCACCTTGAAGTGCTGGTCTTGGTTCATGTAGCGCATCGGCACCAGGGTGCCGTACTCAGGGCCCAGGGTGGTGGCGTGGTGGGCCATGGTCTCGACGTTGAAGCGGTTGCATTCGGCTGCCAGCAGTTGGCCGAGTGCAGTGTTGCCCGGGAACTCGTATTCCATGTTGCTGATGAAGTGCGGCAGTTCGTTGCTGGTGTAGACGCCCTTGAAATGCGGGCCGCAGAGCACGTGGTAGTTGGCATTGACCAACCAGTGGGTGTCGAACACGACAATCGTGTCGACCCCGAGCTCACGGCAGCGTCGGCTGATCTCGTAGTGCCCGTCGATGGCGGCTTGCCGAAAGCCCTGACGCGGGCCAGGCAGCTCGGACAGGTACATGGACGGTACATGGGTAATCTTGGCAGCGAGAGCGAGTTTGCCCATGGAAATCTCCGGTAAGAGGATGTTGTTAGGGTGTAGAAGCCTGTGGGAGCGGGCCTGCCCGCGAACACGGGCGCAGCCCGTGCCATGCACCGTGGGCTCCCACAGGGTTACCCGCTTGATCGAGACGGTTTTATACACCCCAGCGCGGGATGTGGTGGCTGCCCATGGAAATGCACACGTTCTTGATCTCGGCGAACACTTCGAAGCTGTATTGCCCACCTTCACGCCCGGTGCCTGAGCCTTTCACGCCGCCGAACGGCTGGCGCAGGTCGCGCACGTTCTGGCTGTTGATGAAGACCATGCCAGCTTCGATGCCACGCGCCAGGCGGTGCGCCTTGCCGATGTCCTGGGTCCAGATGTACGAGGCCAGGCCGTATTCGGTGTCGTTGGCCAGTTGCAGTGCTTCGGCCTCGTCCTTGAACGGGATCAGGCACACCACTGGGCCGAAGATTTCTTCCTGGGCGATGCGCATGCTGTTGTTCACGTCGGCGAACACGGTGGGCTGGATGAACTGCCCCTTGGCCAAGTGCGCCGGTAGGTTGGCCGGGCGCTCCAGGCCGCCGGCAACCAGGCGTGCGCCTTCTTCGATGCCGATGCGGATATACCCGGTGACCTTGTCATAGTGCTGCTGGGTGATCATCGAGCCTACTTGCGTTTTCGGGTCGGTCGGGTCACCCACGATCAGGCGCTGGGCGCGGGCGGCGAACTCGGCGACGAACTGCGGGTAAACGCTTTCCTGGATGAAAATGCGGCTGCCGGCCGTGCAGCGCTCGCCATTGAGCGAGAAGATGGTGAACAGCGCTGCATCCAGGGCGCGTTCCAGGTCGGCGTCTTCGAAGATCACCACCGGCGACTTGCCACCCAGCTCCATCGAGTATTTTTTAAGGCCGGCGGTCTGCATGATCTTCTTGCCGGTGGCGGTGCCGCCGGTAAAGGAAATCGCACGCACATCGGGGTGACGCACCAGCGCATCGCCGGCGGTGGCGCCGTAGCCCTGGATCACGTTGAGCACGCCGTTGGGGATGCCGGCCTCAACGGCCAGGCGGCCGAGTTCGTTGGCAGTCAGCGGCGACAATTCGCTCATTTTCAAGACGGCGGTGTTGCCCAGGGCCAGGCACGGCGCAGTCTTCCAGGTGGCCGTCATGAACGGCACGTTCCAGGGGCTTACCAGGCCGCACACACCCACCGGCTGGTACAGGGTGTAGTTGAGCATCTGGTCGTCGACCGGGTAGGTGTGGCCATCCATGCGGGTGCACACTTCGGCGAAGAAGTCGAAGTTGTGCGAGGCACGCGGGATCAGCACGTTCTTGGTCTGGTGGATCGGCAGGCCGGTATCGAGGGTTTCCAGCTCGGCCAGTTTCGGCACGTTCTGGTCGATCAGTTCGCCCAGCTTGCGCATCAGACGGGCACGTTCCTTGGCTGGGGTGTTGGCCCATTTCGGGAAGGCTTCCTTGGCCGCCGCAACCGCCTGCGCGACCTCTTCGGCACCGCCGCTGGCGACTTCGCAAATCGCGTCACCGGTGGCTGGGTTGTAGTTGACGAAGGTGTCTTTACTCTCGACCTCACGGCCGTTGATCCAGTGCTTGATCATGCTGCTCATGCCTTGTTGTTCTTGAAGAAGTCAGCTTCGCTGACGATGCGGTTGACCAGGCGACCGACGCCTTCCACTTCCACCACCACTTCATCGCCTGGCACTACGTCGGCCAGGCCTTCTGGGGTGCCGGTGGCGATCATGTCGCCCGGTTGCAGGGTCATGAAGCTGGAGAAATATTCGATCAGGTAAGGGATGTCGAAAATCATGTCCGAGGTGCTGCCTTCCTGTTTCAGCTCACCGTTGATCCAGGTGCGCAGCTTCAGGTTGGACGGGTCTGGCACGTCGGCCGCATCGACGATCCACGGGCCGACCGGGGTGGTGGCGTCGCGGTTTTTCACCCGCAGGTTGGGGCGGTAGTAGTTTTCCAGGTAGTCGCGGATGGCGTAGTCGTTGCACACGGTGTAGCCGGCCAGGTACTGCAGGGCGTCTTCGCGCTTGACGTTACGTGCCTGCTTGCCGATCACCGCCACCAGCTCGCACTCGTAGTGCATGTAGGCGACGTTGTCCGGGCGCCAGGTGACCTGCTTGTGGCCGGTGTAGGTGCCCGGCGACTTGATGAACGCCAGCGGCTCGGTGGGCGGCGTGAAGGCGAGTTCCGCGGCGTGGTCGGCGTAGTTCAGGCCCAGGGCGAACATGCTGCCGGTGGCCGGTGGCAGCCAGGTCACCTGGTCTTCATGCACCAGGCGGCCGTCGGCCAGGCGCAGGTGGTCGTCTTCGACGGTGACGTTATGGACCTGGCCGTCGAACTGGATACGGGCGTGTTTCACAGGAGCAATCCTCATTCGGCGACGATGTGGTTGGTGAGCGTGCCCAGGCCATCGATCTCGACATCGACGCGGTCGCCTGGCTGCACATCGACGCGCCCCTCGGGGGTGCCGGTAATGAGGATGTCGCCCGCATGCAGGGTCATGAATTCGCTGATCTCGGCGATCAGCTGGGCAACCGTGCGCACGCAGTTGGCGGTGGTGTTCTGCTGGCGCACTTCACCGTTGACCCGCAGGCGCAGGCCCAGGGCGTCGGGGTTGGCCACCTGTGCTGCCGGTACCAGGGTGGGGCCGACCGGGCAGAAGCCATCGCGGCACTTGGCCTTGACCGCAGGGCGGTAGTAGCTGGTCTCAGGCAGGCTGACTTCGTTGACGATGGTGTAGCCCGCCACGTAGCCCAGCGCGTCTTCGGCGCTGACCCGGCTGGCGTCCTTGCCGATCACCACGCCCAGGGCAGGGCCCGGTTGCAGGCGCTCGACACCGGCCGGAAACACCAGGTTGCCTTCATGGTGGTTGCGGGTGTTGGGCGTCTTGACGAACAGCACCGGCTTGACGGGCGGTTGTGTGTAGGGCGCTTCGTGAAACGCCGCTTCGTGCTGCTGCAGCAGACCCTGGTAGTTCAGCGCAACGCCGAACAGGGTGCCGGTCGCAACGTCATGCAGGGCATGGCTCATGCTTTTCTCCAGGCGGTGCAGGGCGAGGGTCGTCCTGCCGAGATTGTTAATGTGTTAATGTTATAGTTAATATGTTAACGAAGGTCAAGGCTTCACTCAGTGGCATCTGCCAAGCAGCCGGGGCACCATGGGTGATCGTCAATACGGGCAAGCGCTTTGCGGGTAAGCAGTCATGAGTGATCGGCATCCCATTCCGAACATCAACATCGGCCAGGTCTATGACCAGCGCTACAGCGACAGCGAGGTGCACTACGACCGGCTGGGCAACCTTGCCGGGTTTTTCGGGCGCAACATGCCCGTGCACCGGCACGACCGGTTTTTCCAGGTGCATTACGTGAAGTCCGGTACGGTGCGGGTGTACCTGGATGATCAGCAGTACATCGAGGCCGGGCCGATGTTCTTCCTGACGCCGCCGACGGTGGCGCATGCCTTCGTCACCGAGCCAGACAGCGACGGTCATGTGCTGACGGTGCGTCAGCAACTGGTCTGGCAACTGATCGAAGCCGACGCCAGCCTGTTGCCAGCCGGGGTGCAGGTGCGGCCTGCCTGCGTTGCCCTGGCCAAGGTGCCGGCCGCGTACAAGGCCGAGGCGCGCAGGCTCGAACGCTGGCTGGAAGCGCTCAGCGACGAAGTTGCCACGCCTCATCCGGGGCGCGATGCGGCGCTGCAGTCGCTGACCCGGCTGATCATGATCAGCTTGCTGCGGCTGTGCCCCAACTCGCGCGAGGCCACGCCGGCCAGGCACGAAGACCTGAAAATCTTCCACCGCTTCAACGCACTGATCGAAGCGCATTACCTTGAGCACTGGCCCCTGGCGCGCTATGCGCAGCAGATCGGCGTGACCGAGGCGCGGCTGAACGATGTGTGCCGGCGCATCGCCGACTTGCCGTCCAAGCGCCTGGTGCTTGAACGCGTGATGCAGGAAGCCAAGCGCCTGCTGTTGTTCTCCGGCAGCACGGCAAACGAAATCTGCTACCAGCTGGGCTTCAAGGACCCGGCCTATTTCAGCCGGTTCTTTAACCGTTACGCCAAGCTCACGCCCGGCGAATACCGCCAGCGGCAAGCGGAGTTGTTGTGAGAGGGCCATGGCGTACCGCCCGGATCGCGTCGTTGTTGTTTGATCCGGATGGTCGCAGCTTGGCGGGCGGCCTTGAATGGGTTTTCCATGGAAGAGCTTGCACTTTCCAGGCGTCTTGTCCCTTTTTGCCTATGCCCCTAATCTTGCCAGTCGTACCCCAAACACAGGCGCCCACATGACCAAGACGCAACCCTCGCTGACATTGAGCCTGCTGCAGGCCCGGGAAGCCGCAATGGCATTTTTCAGACCGTTGCTGAACGAACACGACCTGACCGAGCAACAGTGGCGAGTCATTCGTATTCTTAGCCAGCAAGGTGAGTTGGAGAGCTACCAGCTCGCCCACCTGGCGTGCATCCTCAAACCGAGCATGACCGGGGTGTTGAGCCGTTTGGAGCGCGATGGCCTGGTGCGCCGGCAGAAGGCCGCGCAGGACGCGCGGCGCGTGTTCGTGACCCTCACCGAACGCGGCGAGGCCTGTTTCGAGTCGATGCGCGAGGGCATGGAGGCCAACTACCGCAAGATCCAGGCGCAGTTCGGCGAAGACAAGTTGGCGCAACTGATGGGGTTGTTGAACGAGCTCAAACGCATCGAGCCGTAGGCCGGGCTGCGGGGGAGGGCCGGTGCAACCCGTGCACCGGCCTTGGCATCACAGCACTCAGTATTCCCAGAAAATCCGCTGCAGCTCTTTGCTGTCCTGGGTCTTGGTCATTGCGACCATGGCCAGGATGCGGGCTTTTTGTGGGTTCAGGTCATGGGCCACGACCCAATCGTTCTTGTCGTCCGGCTGCTCGGCGTTACGCAGCACGAAACCGCCTTGGTTGACGTGGGACGAACGGATGATCTGCACGCCGTTCTTGCGCAGTTCTTGCAGCGCCGGGACTACCCGCGACGACACCGAGCCATTGCCGGTACCGGCATGGATGATCGCCTTGGCGCCATTCTGCGCCAGTGCCTTGTAGGCGGTGTCGGTCACGTTGCCGTAGCCGTAGGCGATGTCCACGGCCGGCAGGCTGCTGATCTGCTTGATGTCGAATTCCGAATTGACCGTATGGCGCTTGGCCGGCAGGCGGAACCAGTAGGATTTACCTTCAACGACCATGCCCATTGGGCCCCAGGCGCTCTTGAACGCTTCGGTCTTGATGTTGACCGACTTGCTGACATCGCGGCCAGACTGGATCTCATCGTTCATGGTCACCAGCACGCCCTTGCCACGCGACTGCTTGTCGCTGGCCACGGCCACGGCGTTGTACAGGTTGAGCATGCCGTCTGCCGACATGGCGGTGCCAGGGCGCATCGAGCCGACCACCACGATTGGCTTGTCGGTTTTTTCCACCAGGTTAAGGAAGAAGGCGGTCTCTTCCAGGGTGTCGGTGCCGTGGGTGATGACGATGCCGTCGACGTCGTTGCTGTCGGCCAATTCGGCGACGCGCTTGCCCAGTTTCAGCAGGTCTTCGTTGGTGATGCTCTCGGAGGCGATCTGCATCACCTGTTCACCGCGCACGTTGGCCAGGTCGGCCAGCTCGGGCACACCGGCGATGAGCTTGTCGACGCCCAGTTTGGCCGCTTGGTAGGTGGCGCTGTTGGCCGCGCTGGCGCCCGCACCGGCAATGGTGCCGCCGGTGGCGAGGATGACCACGTTGGCCAGCTTCTGTTGGGTTTCGGCTTCTTTGGCGGAAACGGCGGTCGGCAGGATCAGCAGCAACGCGAGTGCGCTGGGGGCGAAGGATTTAAGTGCAGCATTCATAGTTATTGTTCTCTCTCTTCCTATTGAGGCGATTGCTGTATCGCACAAGAAACAACGCATATTCCGTACCAGCAGAGATGCGGGTTGTGTAGGAGCGGCCTTGCGTCGCGAAAGGGCTGCGCAGCGGCCCCAGCAATCTATGGGGTTTGCTGAAATCTTGGGGCT
>NZ_JAPFCE010000160.1:0-572 GCF_026240895.1 Pseudomonas sp. DCB_AW | reverse complement strand
TGGCTTCCTCGATGTCGTGGGAAATGAAGATGATGGTGCGCTGCTGCTCGGCCTGCAGGCGCATCAGCTCGCCCTGCATCTCGTTGCGGATCAGCGGGTCGAGGGCCGAGAAGGCTTCGTCCATCAATAGGATGGTCGGGTCGTTGGCCAGCGCCCGGGCCAGGCCCACGCGCTGCTGCATGCCGCCGGACAGCTGGTGCGGGTAGCTGTGCTCGTGGCCGGCCAGGCCGACCTGGCTCAGCGCCTCGCGGGCACGGCGGTGGCGTTCGGTTTCAGCAACGCCGGCGATTTCCAGGCCGAAGGCGGTGTTCTGCAGCACGCTCATGTGCGGCATCAGAGCGAAGGACTGGAACACCATGCCCATTTCCTTGCGGCGCACATCGAGCAGGGCTTTATCGGACAGGCCGGTGATTTCGCGGCCGTTGAGGTGGATGCTGCCGGCGGTGGGTTCGATCAGGCGGTTGAACAGCCGCACCATGGTCGACTTGCCCGAGCCCGACAGGCCCATGATGACGAAGATCTCGCCACGTTTGACGGAAAAGCTTGCATCGAACACGCCGACGACGTGGCCG
>NZ_JAPFCE010000039.1:0-47194 GCF_026240895.1 Pseudomonas sp. DCB_AW | reverse complement strand
ACACCGACCGCGTTATGCCCTATTTACAGGGCATGCGCGAACATTGTGGGAGCGGCCTTGTGCCGCGATGGGCCGCAAAGCGGCCCCAATACAGGCGATGGGGTGAGACGTTTACTGCGGGGGATCAGCGCATCATCTCGATGTACCTGATCACCGCAGGTGCCTTTTCGAAACGCCGATGAATCAGGCTCAGCCATGAGCTGGCCTGGCAATCGGCGATACGCCGGTAATTCACCTGCGCCAGGCTGATGCGCTGCACGACCGACTCCGGCACCACGGCGATGCCCTGGCCCAACGAAACCAAAGTGATTACTGCGACCAGGCTGCCGGGTTGCGGGCCGAGCCGTGGCACGAAACCACCTTGTGCCGAGACTTCGAGCGTGCCGGAAATCTGCTCGGGGAGGATAAAGGTCTCATTGGCCAGGCGTGATGCCGGGATCTGTGGCAACTCATTGATCCGCGAGTTGGCAGGCAGGGCGAGAACGAAACCTTCCTGGTGCAGGGCGATGGCTTCCAGTTCTTCCGGCAGCTCCATCGGCGAGCGCACGTAGGCGAGGTCGAGCAGGCCATCGCGCACCTGTCCAGGCAACTCCAGCATTGGCAGCTCGCGGATGTTCAGGCGTACGTCTGGGTGGCTTTCGCTAAAGCCGGTCACCTGCCGCTGCAGCATGCCCGAATACGCGGCAGAGGCCACATAGCCCATTTCGATACGCCCGCTTTCGCCGCGCCCTGCACGCTGCGCGCCCAGTTGTGCGGCATCGAACTGGCGTACGGCCTGTTCGGCTTCGATCAGCAATGCCTGGCCTGCAGCGGTGAGGTTCACCTCGCGTTGGCTGCGCTCGAACAGGCGCACGCCCAGCTCGCGTTCCATGTCCTGGATCTGCCGGCTGAGGGTAGGCGGAGCGATGCCCAGCTGTTCTGCGGCACGGGTGAAATGGCCGTGCTGGGCGACGCAGAGGAAGTAGCGGAAATGGCGGATTTCCATGCGGTGTTACCTGCAAGCTAATGACGCGGGCCACTGTGGCTAACAAGCCGTGGGGCTGATGGCGTTAGGGTGAGGACAACACTACAAGGCTGGTGCCATGTCGGCAAAGGTATCGTTGGTGCCCGTGATATAGACCCTGTGGGAGCGGGTTTACCCGCGAAGAAGGTGACGCGGTATATGGCACCGGCTTTGCCGGTGTTCGCGGGTAAACCCGCTCCCACAGGTCCGTGCAATGCCACTGAATGACACCAGGCCCCATGACAACCAGCCCGCCTTCGGAGCCTCGCCATGCCCACGCCTGCTTCCCCGCGCTTCACCCTGCTCACCGCCTCACTGGTCTGCGCACTGATCATCCTCGACACCAACATCGTCGCCGTCAGCCTGCCCAGCATCGCCCGCGACCTGTCCGGCGCGTTCGCCGATATCGAATGGGTGGTCAGCGCCTACCTGCTGGCCTTCGCCGCCTGCCTGCTGCCCGCCGGCAGCCTGGCCGACCGCTTTGGCCGACGCCGCCTGCTGCTGATCGGCCTGGCGGTGTTCGGCATCGCCTCGCTGGCCTGCGGCGCAGCCCCCAGCTTAATGTTCCTCAACCTGGCCAGAGCAGCCAAGGGCATCGGCGCTGCCATGCTGCTGACCTCGGCACTCGCGGCCATCGGCCACCGCTTCCATGAACCCCAGGAACGCCTGCGCGCCTGGGCCTTCTGGGGCGCCTGCATGGGCGCCACCATCACCTTCGCGCCGCTGCTCGGCGGGGTGATCGCCAGCACGCTGGGCTGGCGCTGGATCTTCTACATCAACCTGCCATTGGTGGCGGTGCTGGCTGTGATGGTACTGCGCAGCGTCGAGCCGTCCCGCGACAGCGCCGCAGCACGCCTCGACCCCTGGGGTAGCCTGACCTTCGCAGGCAGCCTGGGCTACCTGATCTGGGCAATGATTGACGCCAACCAAGCCGGTTGGGGCAGCGCCCAGACCTTGGCGCGGCTGCTGATCAGCGCATTCCTGTTCGGCCTGTTCATCATGGTCGAACGCAGCCAGACACGGCCGATGATCGACCTGCGGCTGATGCGCAGCGGGCGTTTTGTGGGTGCCCTGTTGGGCATGTTCGGCTACGCGGCCTGTGCCCAAGTAATGATGACCCTGCTGCCGCTCTACCTGCAAAACGGCCTGCAACTGTCGGCCCTGGCGGCAGGGGCGGGGATGCTGCCGTTCGCCGTGGCCATGCTGCTGACACCCCGCCTGGGCATGCGCTTGGCCACTCACCTGAGCCCGGCCCAGGTGTTCGCCCTCGGCCTGTTGCTGGTGGGCGCGGGCAACCTGCTGTGTGCCTGGGCCGCTGGCTACGGCGGCTACAGCGCTTTTGCCCTGGCCAGCGTGGTGCTGGGCGCGGGGGCAGGGCTGCTCAATGGCGACACGCAGAAAAACATCATGGCCTGCGTGCCCCGTGAGCGTACCGGCATGGCCTCGGGGCTGAGCACCACCACGCGCTTTGGCGCGATCGTGCTGGCCATCGGTGTGCTCGGCGGCGTGCTCGCGGCCCGTAGCGGCCAACTGCTGCACGAGGCCGTGGCCGCCGTGGCGCCCGCGCATTTGGGCGAGGTTGCCACGATGGCCACGCGCGTTGCCGCGGGCGACCTGCAGGCGGCTTTAGCCGTGCTGGACCCTGGCCTGCGTGAGGCAGTGGCGCCCTTGGCCCGCCAGGCCTTCATCGGAGGGTTTGAAGCCGTGTTGCACGTGGCGGGCGTGGCGGCGCTGTTGTTCGCGGTGCTGGTCGGCGTGTTACTGAGCCGACCCCTGCCGGCCCTGCAGGATGCACGTTTAACCGAAGGCTAGTGATGAGGCCTCGGGCGCAATGCGATTGTTTCTTCTTGACGCGCAACTAATTCAATTGGCAAATGTCATTGACTGCGCGCCAATTCAGGCTGAAGAAGGAGCTTCACATGCACAATGACGACGTAACTGCCCCAACCATCGAACTGCCTCCCGGCGTGTTCCCTCCGATGCCCGGTTATACGAATGCAGACCTGCTGTTTGTCATGAACCAGCCCATCGAAGCGCTGCTTGAACAACACAATGTCGACCCTGGCTTGATTCGCGAAACCAGCATAGCCCTGGTCAGCCATGTCTATGCGGTGTTTGAACGAGAAGATGTCGACTACCAAATCGCCACTTGGTATCAGAAGCCCTATGACGAGCCCTCCAAGCGTGCGCGCAGCGTCGAAATCATCTCGGAACAGTTCGGGGTATTTGCAATAAAGGCTGCCGCCGAATCCTTGAAAGGCTCGCCATTGCTGCATCTGGGTAAGGACTTTTATATGACGTTCGTCAGCTTGGCGGGTACTTCCATCAAAGCGCACATTCTGAAGTTGAATGACCGCGACGACGGGGCACAGTCAACGCAGGAATAGGGCGCACGGTAAGCCTGGACGGCGGTGTGGGAGGCTCAATAGCGCGCGTGTGACGTGTGTTGCGCAGAAACCTGAAAATAAATGAGGTGTTTTCTCATTCTCGTTCGGCCTGTAGAGAAGGCCGGAATACAGGCCAGTCTGCCAGCACTCCACGGAGCGAGAAAATGAGTTCGACCCCGGTTCCACAGCGCCACCCCTTCAATCGTGCCCTGCACGGCGCTTTCTTGGGGTTGGTTGTCAGCAGCTATGCCTTGCCGTCGCTTGCGCAACCCTTGGCCACTGATCACAACAACCAACTGCAGCAGTGGAACATCCCGGGGGGCCCGCTGGCGCCGGCGCTCGACCGCTTTGCGCGCCAGGCGGGCATCAGCCTGTCTTACGATGCGCAGAGCATCGGCAACCGCACGACCCAAGGCGTCCAAGGCACGCTCGAGACGCCGGCAGCACTGTCGTCATTGTTGCAGGGGACCGAGTTGCAGCCAGAGCAGCAAGGCCCGAATGCCTACCTGATCATTCCGCAAACCAAGCCTGCCGGCCCGCTCGAACTTGGCGCGACCGAGGACTATCGCCTGGCGCCCGTCATCATCAATGCCAAGGTTAAGGCCAGCGCTGACGACGACGCCGACTCGGTGGTCGCCAAAGAGCTGTGGGTGGGTGGCAAAGTCGCGACCAGCATCCTCAACACGCCCGCGTCGGTGTCGGTGGTTACCCGCAAGGAAATGGAGCAGCGCAGCGTCAGCACCACCGAAGAGGCCCTGCTCTACACCCCAGGCGTCATCAGCGACTTCTACGGCTCGGACGACCGCAACGACTACTTCCAGATCCGCGGCTTCCAGGCCACCACCTACCGCGACGGCCTGACCTTAAGCTCCATGCGCGGTGTGCGCGAAGACCCCTACGCCTACGAGCGCATCGAAATTCTGCGCGGCGCCAACTCCACCCTGTTCGGCCCGGCCGACCCCGGTGGCTCGGTGAACTTCGTGACCAAACAGCCCCGCTTCGAGCAGTTCGGCCAGGGCTACGTCACTTACGGCTCCTACGACCATGCCGAGACCGGCATCGATGTTGGCGATGCGCTGAACGACGAAAAAACCGTCGCCGGTCGCTTCACCGCCAAGATGCAGAACAGCGACCGCGAGTACGACCACTCGCAAGACGACAACCGCTTCGTGATGGGTGGCCTGACCTGGGCGCCGACCGACTACACCTCGGCCACCGTCATCCTGGACTACCTGAAAACCGACAGCTCGCCCAACAGCGGTGGCTACCCGCTGGACAAGGAATACGACCGCAGCGATTTTTACGGTGAGCCCAGCTACAACTTCCACAACGTCGAGCGCACCAGCCTCAGCGGCAACATCACCCACGACTTCGACAACGGCTTCGTGCTGCGCAGCAACCTGCGTTACAGCGAGCTGAGCGATGACTTCGGCTACGCCTACCTGAGCGACAGCCCTACGCGTGTTGGCACCACGATCCCACGCTACGTGTTTGGTACCGACAGCGATGCCGACCAACTCAACGGCAACCTGATGTTGCAATACGATGCCCAGTTCGAGCACATCGACAGCAGCACCCTGGTGGGTGTGGAGTACCTCGACTCCACCACCAAGCAAAGCTCCGTCTACGGCCTGGCGCCTTCCATCGATATCGCCAACCCAATCTTCACCGGCGTGCCGGGCGATATCTCGCCGTATACCCGCAAAAAGAATGACGCCACGACCAAGGCTGTTTTCCTGCAGCAGAACTTGTCGTTCTACGACCGCGTCATTGCTACCGCAGGTGTGCGTAACGACTCCATGGACTTGTCCAGCAAGGAATACATCGGCGGCGCCTCGAGTGAAAACGACAGCTTCTCCGAAACCTCTTACCGCGGTGCGTTGACCTACATCGTCAACGATGAAGTGTCGACCTACGTGAGCATGGTGGAATCCGTTTCCCCGCCGCAGGTTGGCGTTACCCCGCAAACGGGCCGGCAGTACGAAGTGGGCATTAAGTATTCGCCCATGGGCATGGATGCGTTGTTCTCTGCAGCCATTTATGACCTGACGCAGGAGAACGTCACCATTGCCGTGGTGTTGCCGAGCGGCATCATCGAACAGCAGACGGTGGGTGAGTCTCGCGTGCGCGGCTTGGACCTGGAAGCCAAGGCGCAGGTGACGCAAGACATCAGCGTGATCGGGGCTTATTCGTATATGGAGTCTGAAGTGCTGCGTGGGTCGTTGTATGACGGCTCGTCGCTGAAGGGTAAAGAGTTCACCACGGCGCCGAAGCATTCTGCCTCGCTTTGGAGTTACTACAGCATTCCTGATACTGACGTGAGCGTTGGGCTGGGGGCGCGGTATGTGGGCGGGTATTACATGGATGCGGCCAATACCAAGAAAAGCGATGGGACCACGCTGTTTGATGCGGCTTTGAATTACAAGATTGCCAAGGGGACCGACCTTGCGCTGAATGTGAGCAATCTGTTTGATGAGCAGCATGTGGTGGGGTCGGGGACGGCGAACTATTACAACCCGGGGCGTGAAGTCACAGCCAAGTTGAGTTATAGCTGGTAAGGCGATTTCTGGATTGTGAAGTGCCCGCCGTATGGCGTAATGCTGTTCACTTAAGTTATCCATCGCCTGTATTGGGGCCGCTTTGCGGCCCATCGCGGCACAAGGCCGCTCCCACAATGTTCGCGCATGCCTTGTAAATAGGGGTATAACGCGGTCGGTGTGGGAGCGGCACCGGCATTCTTAAGTGAACAGCATTACGCCGTATGGCGGGCATTGCCAACATCCTTGTGTAGACGCTTTTTCCAATGAGAGACTAAGTAGTCGATCTAACGAGTGGGATTGCAGGTCGGCACCTGCATCCACGGAGAAAGCATGAGAAAAGTCGATCCTCAGAAACACCAGGCCAAGCTGCAGCACATCCTCGAAGCCGCTGTGGCGTGCTTTGCCGAGAAAGGTTTTCGCGGCACTTCGACCAACGAAATCTGTGCAGCTGCGGGGATGAGCCCAGGCAACCTGTTCCACTACTTCCCCAACAAACAGGCCGTGATCGAGGCCATTGTGGAGGAAGACCGGCGCGAAATGAGCGAACGCTTCGCCCAACTTGCCGAAGAGCCCGATGCCATTCTGGCAATCGAGCGATTGGCCAAAGACCTCCTCAAACAGTGCGCCGACCCTCTCTACGCAAAGATCGGGGTCGAAGTCGTTGCCGAAAGCATGCGCAACCCCGAGATGGCCACCTTGTTCGCGGCCAGCGAGGCTTCGATCAAGGGCGACCTGGTAACGCTTCTGCGGCGGGGGATCGCCCAAGGTCAGATCGATGCATCCCTGGATCCGAAGATCGCTGCCACCTGGCTCATTGCACTCATTGACGGTGCAGTCTCCCGCTCCGTGCTGGACCGGGACTTCAAGCCCAAAGCCTATACGCCAACGTTGATGCGCATGATCCGGCGCTTTCTCGAATAAACCGTCGCGCGCCGTTCTAGCGATTGCAGGCCGGTTGCCCCATGGATTGGGCGTGCAGCCGGACCACGCGTTGGGCCGCAAACAAGGCCAACAGGGGCGCCAACGCGAACACGCCAAACAGCCAAGCTGCAGCGCTGGCCGTACCCACGATACCGCCTGGGTCCGTCAGCCCGGCAAGGTTTGCCACCATGCCGGCCAGCGCCGCACCGAGTGCTGTGGCAAACAGTTGCACGGTTGTGATGGACGCTGCAGCCAAGCCCTGCTCGCCAGCTGACGCGACCTGAAACACGCGGGTCAGCAGGTGCGGCCAAGCCAGGCCCACCCCCAACCCGATGGCGACCAGGGCCAGGCAGATGGGCGTGATCGTCAGCCAGCCACCTGCACTCTCGGCTCGAATCAGAACGGCAAGCGTCACCATCCCGGCCAACCCAAGGATCGGGCCGGCGAGGATGGCGCGCCTGACGCCGTTGTCACTCGCCCCAGCACTGGCAAGCGAGCCGAGGGTCCACCCGGCAGCCATGAGCGCGGCAAGATAGCCGGCGGCGAGGGGGGATTGATGGTGAAGCACCTGAAGGAACAGCGGCACGAAAATCTCGCCACTGGTCACGGCGACGGCCAGCAGCGACATCGTCGCATACAGTGCGCCCAACGCAGACGTGACGCTGAAAGCACCTGTCGGCAGCAGCTTATGGCGTGAGCGGCTTTCCGTGCCCATCAGCAGCGCGGTGAAGATAACGGCGGCGCCCAGCCCGGCGATGTTCCAGAGCAGGCCAGGCAAGACACTGCCGGCCGAAACGGCCAACACTGCCAACGTCAAAAACAGCAATTGGGCCAGTGGCAGCGGCGCGCGGCCAACGCGTTCATCGGTGCGCTTGGGCAGCACAACGGCCGCCAGCAGTGCGAACAACACGGCAACGGGGATAAGTGACCAGAACGCGGCGCGCCAGGCGCCGAGCTCGGCGAAAATACCGCCGACTGCCGGGCCGACCAACGTCGCCACCCCCCACATGCCCGAAACCAGCGCCATTGCCCGCGGCCATAACGCTTCATCGAAAACCAGCCGGATCATGGCGTAGGAGAGGGCGAACAAAAACCCTCCGCCGAGCCCCTGAACCAGGCGGCCGGCCAACATGATCGGCATCGATGGGGCAAACGCACACAGCAGCGCGCCGCTGGCAAACACCAGTGTGGCGATGATGTAGGCGCCTCGCGGCCCCGCACCGCCAAGCAACCGCGCCGACAATGCCGAACCAAGGATTGAGGCAGCGACGAACAGCGTGGTATTCCACGCGTAATAGTCGATGCCGCCGATGTCCCTGACCACTGAAGGCAGGATCGTGGTGGCAATGTAGACGTTGATCGCATGCAGCACGACGCCCCCAGCCAAGGCGAGCGAGCGCACGCCATTGGTGCCTGACAGCAGGGCAGCCCAGCCTGCACTGGCCGGGCGGTTATCCACAGGCGTGTGCCGTTCTGGCATGGGTTGCGAACCTGAATCAGGTGAGGCGTGATGCTTGTTCATGTCGGCTCCACTTCGTAAGTTCACCCGCCATTGCGAGTAGGGTTTGCGAAGGCAAACCGACCACCCTTATAAAACCTCAGGTTAAGCTGAGGTCAAGCGGCATTTGAATTCATGTTGGCGATGAGCCCCGCATAAACACCGTTGAGGCTCTCCAGCTCGGTGTGCGTGCCGCATTCAACAACGCGGCCATGTTGCAGAACGACGATCTGGTCAGCATGGCGAATGGTGGACAGGCGATGTGCAATGGTGATGGTGGTTCGGCCTTTTGACAGGGCCGCCAGGGCAACTTCCATGGCGCGTTCGGTTTTTGTGTCCAACGCACTGGTCGCTTCATCGAGCAGCAGGATCGGAGGGTTGCGCAAGATGGTGCGCGCGAGCGCAAGGCGCTGTTTTTCACCCCCTGAGAACCGGTATCCGCGATCGCCAACCAGCGTGTCATACCCTTGGGGTAGGGCCGACAGGCTGTCGTGGATCTGCGCAATCTTGGCAGCTGCGATCAACTCTTCATCGGTGGCGCCTGGTTTTGCGAAGCGAAGGTTTTCCGCCACCGAGGCGTACAGCAGATAAGGTTCTTGTGTAACGACACCCAGCAGATCGGTCACCGTTTCAAAACTCAGCGTCCGTACATCCACGCCGTCATAGCGGATTTCACCGGCCGAGACATCGTAAAGACGCGCCAGCAGATAACCCAGCGTGGTCTTCCCCGACCCTGTCGAACCTACGATGGCGACGCTGGAGCCGGCAGGAATATCGATTGATACATCAGTCAGCGTCGGTTGCAGGTTGGCAGGGTAAGAGAAGCTGACGTTTTTCAGTTGCACTGCGCCTTGCATGTGCAGCCGGTCCAACGTGATGGCATCGGGTTTTTCGGTGATCTCCACGGGCTGGTCGAGGTACTGGAAAACACGGGTGAACAAGGCGCGGGTGGTGCGCATTTCGCGGCCTATCTCCAGCAGCCCTTCCAGTGGCCAGAGCAACTGCTCCTGCAAGGCGATCATCGCCACCAGCGTGCCGATAGTCGCTGGAACGCCAGCGTTCATCAGTAGGCCGCCCAGCAAAAGCGTGAGGGCCGGGAACATCGACAACATCAGCAGGATCAATTGCCATTGCCACTCGCCTGCAGTGTGGGAGCGGACCTCAAGGCTTGCGACTTCTTTCGAGGTACGCGTGAAGCGTTGGGTCAAATGTGCTGCGCGCCCAAGGGTACGCGCCAAGATCACTCCCGAAATCGACAGCGACTCTTGAACCGCTGCAGACATATCGCCAAGGCGTACCTGTTGTTCGTGGGTAATGCTTTCCCGCAGCTTGCCGACGCGGTCGCTCAGCAGGATGGAGATCGGCACCGCAATCATCGAAAACAGCGCAAGCCGCCAGTCGAGTAGAAACATGGCGATGGTGGTCATCACCACGATGCTGAAGTTACGCGCCAACTCGTTGGCTGTGTGGGTAACGAGCGTTTGCAGGCCACCGATATCGCTGGCGATGCGTGACTGGATTTCGCCAGAGCGTGTTGCTGTGAAGAACGACAGCGAGAGCGATTGCAGGTGTGAGTAAAGCCTCACGCGCAGGTCATGCATGATCGACTGGCCGATTTTCGTCGACATGACAATCTGCAACGTATTCAGCCCTGCCGTTAGCGCGGCAACGCCAATCAGCCCACCCGCGAGGTACACCAGCAGGCGCATGTTGGCGTCAGGTAACGCCTCGTCAATGATCGCCCGCAGCAGAAAAGGGGACGCCATGCCGATCGCGGAACACACCAGGATCAGGCAGATGACCCGCGCGATTTGCATCTTATAGGGAACGAACAGCGCGATGATCCGGCTTGCCGAGACATGCTTGGCGGCAAGGTCATGGTAGGTGTCGGCTTTTGCTGTGCCATGTTCAGTCATTTTTGTTCCGGCCCTGTAGGCGCTGAATGGTTGCTCACCCTCGGTGAGCGTTCCTTGTATCGATTTCCCTGTGCCGAGGCCGCTGCGGCGCCCTGGACGATTCACTCTGTGCGAGCGTATTCTAGACTAAGTGCTTAGTCTATAAATCGCAATGGGATGAGCCGGGCTGCTTGCGCCGGTACAAGGAGGGATTGGCGTGCGAAGAAAATTAGGGATGCTGGCTTTGGCAGGTGGCCTGTCGATGCTGCTGGGGCTGGCCGTGTTTGTTGTCCAGAACCTATCCGACTTTGAGCTCAACGATGCGCAAGTCTCTACGTTGAAGTTTCGCTCGGGTGACGTGGACGTGGTCGGAACGTTGGTATTGCCGATGGATGTGCAATCTGTCGTGCTGCTCATTCACGGTGACGGCCCTATGGACCGCTTCGCATCCCGTGGGTATTTACCGCTAATCAATAGCCTGCTCGACGCGGGGGTGGGTGTGTTTACCTGGGACAAACAGGGCATAGGGGAAAGCGGCGGCAATTGGCTCAACCAGTCCATGTCAGACCGCGCTGCTGAGGCGCTGGCCGCACTGGCACGTGTGCGTGAAGAACCTCGTGTAGCTGGGCGTAGTGTTGGTTTTCTAGGGTTCTCCCAAGGTGGCTGGGTGATACCGCGGGCCGCCAGTGAAGGGGACCCTGACTTCTCGGTAATTATCGGCGGGGCGGTAAACTGGCGACGCCAGGGCATGTACTACACCGGGTTGCGGTTGGCGGGCGAGGGACGCACGCCAGCTGAAGTTGAAGTGGAGGTGCGGGAGGAGTACGAAAAGAACGACAAGGTATTCGGCCATCCCAATGACCAGAACGCCCCTGATGGTTTTGCCGAGATGGACCGTGACCGCTTCAATTTCGTGATCAAAAATTACAACGAAGACGTGACGCCAGCATTGAAAACCATGAAAGGGCCGGTGCTGGCGGTTTGGGGCGCGCAGGATGTGAATGTCAATGCGGCCGAAGACTCGAACGTCTACAAGGCGTTATTTTCTGGTGCCAGTGGAAGGCAAGTTGTCCTAGTCCCCAACGCCACGCATAGCTTGTTAAGGGCTGAGCTATTCAATTATCAGCTGGTCTCGCAATGGCCCATATGGAAGCAGTATCTGTTCGTGGCGCTTGGGCGTCACGCCTATGCGCCCGGCACGCTGGCGTTCATCAGTGACTGGATCAAGCGCCCAGCAGGTCTTTGAACAGAGGCTCCTGTGCCAGCCGAGCACGGCTAGCTTCAAGCGTTGAGCGCACCGCCTCATCACCGAATACCAAGCCCTGCAGGTAGGTGAAGTGCGGATGGAGCAGCCCGAGGGTATTCAGTACCTGGTGCAGGTAAGGCGTCAGAAAGTCCGGTTGCCGCGCTGACTCGCCTTGGTGAAAACCACCTGAGCCCACCAACACGTACACCGGACGCTGTTTCAGAAGGCCGATTTTGCCTTCAGGGGTTGAGCGGAATGTCCGGTGAATACGTAGGACGTAATCGACCCAGAGCTTGAGCGCAGCGGGTAGCGTGAAGTTGTGCATCGGGGTGGCAATGAACAGGATGTCGCAGCGTTCCAACTCGCCGATCAGCGCTTCCGAGTGCTCGAACACCGGTGAGTCGAACGGCGTGGGGGTCGCCAGGGCATGGGCATAGTCCATGTCGAGCGGCGGCAGCGGATACCGGCCCAGGTCGCGCTCGACCAGTTCAAGCCGCGGATACCGATGGCGCAGCGTTGCCACTAACTCGACTGCCAACTGATTGGCATGGGATACGTGGCCATGCGGGCTGGCATTGATCAAGAGCACATTGTTCATGCTGGGTTCTCTGTTTGAAGGTTCTGTGTGAAGTGCATGCCGTGAGCCAGCAGCCCCTGACGGAAATAGAAGCGATGGGCCAACGGCATATGCAGCCCAGTGTCCAGCACAAAGTGGGCGCAACCGCGCCGTACGGCCTCTTCCCGAACAGCGCTCAACAGCCAGGTACCCAGGCTGCTGCGCTGAACATCAGGCCGTACCACCAAATCGTCCACGTAGAGGAAGCGCCCGTAGAGCAGGTTTTCCAGCTCGCGATAACCGGCCAAGCCGACGACCTGTTCACCGTCCCAGGCGGCCAGCAAACGGTAACCCTGCCCAGTCTGCCGGGCCAATTGATCGACATAGGCATCCAGGTGGGTGAGGTGCGGCCGCAGTACCCGCATCAGGTCAAAACTGGCCTGAAAGGCTTCCAAGTCTTCGAGGTGCTGCAGTGTGTAATTCATGACCATTGTCCGCTGTAGAGTGATAGCTGACCTTAGTGCGGCAATGGCTTAAGCTGCAGGGCCATAAAATACATAAATGACTGGGCCATGATGCTTCCTATCAAGCTGGATCGCGGCCATTCGGTGCCGATCTACCGTCAGCTGTATCTGCGCTTTCGTGAGTCCATTGCCGATGGCCGCTTGCGCCCCGGTGACCGAGTACCGGCGGTACGCGCGTTGGCGGCAGAGCTCAATCTGGCCCGCGGTACGGTCGAAGCGGCTTATCAGTTGCTGATGGGGGAGGGCTACCTGACCGCGCGCGGCGCCGCCGGCACGGTGGTCACACCGCAACTGCCACCCATGTCCTCACCCACGCACCACCCCCCGGTGGCCTCGACGGCGTATCAGCCCACCCATTCAGGGGCGCAGCCGTTAGCCCTGCAGATGGGCCTACCGGCGCTGGACGCCTTCCCCCGCAAACTCTGGACAAGACTGGCAGGCCGCCAGCTGCGCCAGGCTGGCCTTGAAGGGCTGGTCTACCCGGACCCACGAGGGCATGCCCCGTTGCGCGCGGCCATCGCCACCTACCTGGGCATTTCACGGGGCATTACCTGCCACCCGCAGCAGGTGTTCGTGTGTGCAGGCTATCGTGCGTGCCTCGACCTCATCAGCCACACGTTAATGCGCCAAGGCGATGGGTGCTGGATGGAAGAGCCAGGGTATTTCATGGCCAGGAATGCCCTGCTGGAGGCTGGCGCACAGTTGGTGCCGGTTCCCGTGGATGAAGACGGGCTCGACGTCGCGCAAGGCATTGCCCGAGCCCCCGACGCACGCTTCGCCGTGGTTACGCCGACCCACCAGAGCCCACTGGGTGTATCCCTGTCACTGCCGCGCCGGTTGGCGCTGTTGGACTGGGCCAACCAGCGCGGTAGCTGGGTCATCGAAGATGATTACGACAGTGAGTACCGCTACCAAGGCAAGCCCTTGCCCGCGCTCAAGAGCCTCGACCAGCAGGGGCGCGTGCTTTATACCGGTACCTTTAGCAAGGTGCTGTTTCCGGGGTTGCGCTTGGCTTATCTGGTGGTGCCGGCGGAGCAAAGCGAGGCGTTTGCCCGGCAGGCGGACCGGCTGCATAACCACTGCCCGCAGGTGTTGCAGGCGACTGTGAGTGTGTTTTTGCAGGAGGGGCATTTTGCGCGGCATTTGAAGAAGATGCGTGGGCTTTATGGGGTTCGGCGGCGGTGGTTGGTTGAGGCGTTGCAGGCGCAGTTTGGGGGGCGGCTGTTGATTGACACTCAGGCGGGGGGCATGCATTTGGTCGCGTGGCTTTGTGAAGGGGACGATAGGGAGATTTCGCGACGTGCTCGGGCGGTTGGGGTTGCGGTTGAGCCGTTGTCGCAGTGGTATATGGAGGGGGGGCGTAGGCAGGGGTTGGTGCTTGGGTTTACTAATATTGTTAGTGCGGAGGAGGCGGTGGGGGTGGCGGATCGGTTGGAACGGATTATTCGGGGGTGATCCAGGCGCAAAAAAGACGCCCGAGGGCGTAATGCCAGTCGGTTAGGCGTCATCGGCTGTAATTGGGGCTGCTGTGCAGCCCATTGCAGCTCCTAAAGGTGAGCGAGATTCACATGAAATACGCTACCCCTGTAGGAGCTGGCTTGCCTGCGATGGGCCGCGCAGCGGCCACATTGGCCCTAACTGACTTGCATTAGCCGAGGGCGTCTTCTTCTTAGGATTTATGGGCCGGGGTAATCTGAATTGATAGCCTAAGTAATTGATTTAAAATAAAAAATATTGGTTAAAAGATTCTTTGGAATACCATTTGGAATACCAAGGCTTTGGGGTGGCGGTGTAGAGGGAGGGTGTCCGGCTGGTTCCATCACCTAAGGTAGTTTTCCTAGCCGCCTTTCAGCCTGCCTGTGAAGTACAGGCCATCCTCAGACTCCGTCGTTATCAGAAGCTCCAAGACTTGAGCTCGTTTCAGCTCGTGCTTTTTTGCCAGCGTATCGAGTAGCTCGATCGCGGTTTTCGATAGCATGACATTAACCTGCTTCTTGTCTGCTGCGCGCTCATCGAACTGCTTACGGCTCCATCGCTTCTTGATGCCTTGGATGATAGCTTTCTGCTCATGAGGCCCGTGCTCCGCTTCATCGAAGTACATGAGCAGCTCTTTGTAGTTGCTGATAGGAGGTGGCCTCTTAAATATGGATGGAGGGTTCTTCTCCAGCCATTCCCATGCGCACTTGCAGCGTTTGTTGCCATCTTTTTTGTCTTCGAACCACTCGAAATCACAGTCCTTAGCCCTATGGCTAAGCCAGTGGTCGCGAAGCCGTTCGATTTCGCCTGCTTTCTTTCCAATTTCGACATTCCAGAGATCGAGCATGGCGATGAGATGATTTCTGCCGGTGAGGTGTACCAGCCCCCGAGGCAGTCTCGACTCAGTGATGTTTTTTATTCTGCCAAGTAGCCAGTGATATTGGCGTTCATCCTCCTCAATCCACTTGAGGTAGATATCTGGAATCAGGAACCGATCTTTCTTCGAGTTTATCGTCTCAAGGTTGTCGGTATTTTTCTTCAGAAAACCGGCGATGGTGTCTCTCATAGTAATGCCGTTGCACGTGGCGGGATCGAAGCCGGCATTTTCGTAATCGTCCAGGTAGAGCCATAGCCAGATGTCATGACGAGTGGTTTGTCGTGGCCCCGTGAGCAGATGGCTCAGCTCGTCAACCCCGCTTTCATCAACAACAAAAGTCTCTTTCATAGTCTTTATCTATCACAATTTATAAAACAAAAGAAATTTGCTATTCATTTGGTTTTATTCTAATGGACTTATATGTGAATTCTACGTGCGTTCTACTTGGTTTCTATGGTTGATCAATAATTATTCTATAAATATTCTAATGGTATTCTAGAGATAATAAATCTGATGATAGTCAGTAATTCTGGGCTCTGTAGCCATAAATTGTTGTTTTTCAGCGCTTCGTTCTTTCGCCGTGTAAGTCGATAAGGATTTTTAGGCGGGGCGTAAGTAACGTTTTTATTGCATTCCTGGACTCGTTGGCGCATGTAGCGTTAAGCCTATTAGTAAGAATGGGGCTCGTGGGTGCTGATATCGAGTGGCGGCGAGGTTGTCAGCGCGTGCTACTGATGCTTATAGGTTGCGCTCGTAAATTGGTCGAAGCGCGGGGCGCACAGCGTGCGTGGTTTTTCGAGCGACTGACTGAACGAGATTGAGTCTTTAGCGTATGGCAAAGGTGGTGGCCGAAGTCGGGAGAGTGCAGAGGTAGTTAGCGCTCTGTGCAGGTCGAATTGATTCGTCGCCTATATCCTGCCCAATATATTGGCGAAGCCCCCTAAGCTTGAGTCTGCGCTTGAGGCGGTTGATTCTGAGCTAAGAGGCGTTGGTCGAGTTTTAGGCTAATAACTCTTCAGCAGAGCGGCTCAGGCTATGCCGTTCTGATGGGGTTTTCTGCGAAGCCTGGGCGGTCAGATTTAAGCAGTAGGCGTGGTGAGTATTTATTTACAGACCTTGCGAATCCTCTGAACGATACGAGAGGAGCCCGTTCATGAGGATCATCCGTCTGAAAGAAGTCATCGACTCGACCGGTCTGGCACGGTCGACCATCTACAAGTACATCGGGGAGGGCAGCTTCCCGAAGCCGGTCCCACTGGGTGACCGTTGCGTTGGCTGGGTTGAAAGCGAGGTGCATGATTGGATCCTGGCAAGGATCGATGAACGCGACCTGGCCGGGCATGCTGCAGCATGATCTATAAGTCTGAGGTAAGGACATCTAGTAGCTAGGCATAACCGCCATGACCGGCTGCAAGCCGGTCATGGCGGTTATGCCGGCTGGACCTTGCCGGCCCGGAGCGCAGCAGCTCTTGCCGGGATTGCTTGGAAATTCTCCACATACACTAGGCAGTTTTGCTTCCCATTGCCTCGGCCTACTGGGCTTCAAGCCGGATCAGGGAATAGTTTTTTACCCGAGTAATAGCGGAGTCAATATGCAAGCGTGGCGGGAGCAGTCGGGTCTCAGTTCCCTCCGTTTTCTGGAGCGGGCTTTCTCGGTGTGGGTATTATGCTTTTAGTAGGCCTCACTACCCGCAGGGTTGGTACCGTTATGCATGGAGCCACTGGCTCCCAAAGCCAGTAGGTCATGTCCTACAAGGTTGTGAATAAAAAAATACACACTGGGCGCTGGTTATGAACCTAAGCCCAGTGAGTAGTAACCATGCTTCGTCATCCCGAGAACACCAACCTCCGCCTGCACCACGACGACACCTTTGAAGGCCTACCAGTGATGATTGAGAAAGGCCCCTTCGTCCGGCAATACCTGTCCCGCTTGAAACACACCATTGATCTGGCACTTGAGCAGTACTCCAGGATATTGGCCTACAGAGTGGATCTCCGTCTGCCAGTCGGAATAGATCTACCTGACCATGCATACAGGAACAAAGTCATCAGCGACTTCATTGAGTCCTTCAAGGCGAAGATCAAGTACAACCGTGACAAGGCCTGTGAGCGGAGTCCATGCGCTCATGACTGCAAGGTTCGCTACGTTTGGGCCAGAGAAGTGGGATGGGGAGGGCGACCACACTACCACCTGCTGATCGTGCTCAATCGAGATGCCTACTACACGGTTGGACGGCTGCGATCTGAAGCTGACAATATGATCAGCCGCATGCAAGAAGCATGGGCCAGTGCCTTGGGCCTGGCTGACAATCAAGTTGATGGGCTGGTTGAGATTCCCCGTAATGCGGAATACCGAGTAGATAGGTATGTGCGTGCAGGCGATGAGGACGTGCTGCCGGATCTGTTCTACCGTGCCAGCTACCTGTGCAAGTCTGCTACGAAATCGTATGGAGATCGCCAGCGAAGCTTTGATGCCAGTAAGGGGTAGCTTTACTAAACGCCAGCTAGAGCAGCACGTTTGGCCGTGGGCACTTGGTCGCAAGATCTGGCGTTTTACTGGATCGTTGCGCAGCGGCAAGCATGCGGCTGCGATCATGAGCTGGTCCAATTCTCACGGCTCAATGGGCATGTTTCGAACTTTCATCGTTCACTACGCTAGTGCACCTATCCATCGACTTTTCGCCAAAACGCAGAGCCGGGAGGGGGCTCTCATTGCGAAAATACTCATCAAAATGATTACAATTACAGATTTATAATGTGCTGCTAGCCGGTTAAAATAGTCTTGGTATGCTATTCAGTATGATGTGCAAAAGCAGTCGATAAACTAAGTGAGCCAGCTACGATGTCCAACGAACGGCTTGAAAGTCTCACCCAGCCACAACGCGACCGGCTCGCGTTTGTGGAGCTGCGCGTGTGGTTCATCGGGGAGATACGCCGCCAGGATCTAGTAATTCGGTTTGGCACTCAGTCAGCCGCTGCGTCGAGGGACCTGGCGTTGTATAAGGAGTTGGCCCCCGGCAACATTGACTACGACCCCAAAGGCAAGTCCTACATCCTTGGACCGGACTTTCAGCGCGTCTTCGACTTTCCCTCCGAGCGCGTGCTGTCATGGTTGACCCAAGGCTTCGGCGATGGTGAACCTATGCTACTCAAAGCATGGGTTGCCAGCGAAAGCCCGTCACGGCTCACTCATCCGGATCTAAATGTCCTAGCGAGCGTGACACGGGCGATCCACCACGAATCTCCGATTAGCATCGAGTACCACTCGATCTCCAGTGGCCGTACCAAACGTGAGATTGTCCCGTTTGCGTTGATCGATAACGGCCTGCGTTGGCATGTCCGCGGATTTGATCGAAAGTCTCGGGAATTCCGGGACTTCGTCATTACCCGGATCAGACACCCGACTTTAATGAGGGGGGCCGAGGTGCAGCCCCATGAGCGTAGCGACCAGGATATTCAATGGACCCGGATTGTCGAGCTTGAGATGGTGCCCCACCCCGATCAACCTCGTCCGGAGATCACAGAGATGGACTATGGAATGGTTCGCGGATCTCTACGTGTGAAATTACGGGCTGCTACAGCTGGATACATTCTGCGGCAGTGGAGTGTGGACTGCTCATCTGACCACAGTCTTAACGGTCCCGAATTCAGGCTATGGCTGAAAGATCACTTGGCGCTTTATGGCGTCAAGAATGCTGTGTTGGCGCCTGGCTACTGCCCTCCGACCAACAACGAATCGGCGCCGATGCCGGCTGAACTGCAGGACTGACCTTAAAGTGAAAGTAGAGTACAAGCAGAATAAGTTGCAGCGCCTTGGGTTCAGTTTCGAACGCGGCGGGGTCCATACCGCCCGGACAATGATGCTAGTCGAATTGCGCGCCTTGTTGTCCTATGTGGACAAGGCCGACGCCGCAAAGGTCGAGTATCTCGAAGCAATCCAGACTGCCAATTGCCTCGGCAAGCGTTCGGGCAAAACGCGGACGCTGACTTTCCGGCACCTGGCCGACCTCTACGCGCTGGACCCAGATTTGCTGGTGTTCCGCGCACTGCGTTTCTTCTGGCTGCGTGATGTGGATGGGCAGCCACTGTTGGCGGCGCTGTGCGCTTACTCACGCGACTCCATTCTTCGAGCCACCGCCCCCTTTGTCCTCGGTTTTCAAGAAGGGGCCACCGTTGCCCGTGAGGCGATGGAAGAGTTCATCGACGCTCAAGAACCGGAGCGCTTCAGCAAGGCCACGCTAAAGTCCACCGCGCAGAACATCAACTCCTCCTGGACCCAATCGGGCCACCTGGCTGGTCGCGTCCGCAAAGTGCGCGCCCGCGCGGTATCGACGCCAGGCACGGTGTCCTTGGCACTGCTTCTGGGCTACGTAAGCGGTCTGCGGGGCGAGTCGCTGTTCAAGAGTGATTACACCCGGATGCTCGACTGCTCCTTCGAAAAGACGATCGAGTTAGCAGAGGACGCCTCGCGCCGGGGCTGGATCTCGCTCAAGCGCGTCGGCCAGGTGGTCGAGGTGCTTTTCCCGAACCTAATCACTGCGCAGGAAATGGAGTGGCTACGTGAGCAGAATTAAGCGATTGACTCAGTCCTACAGCAGGTACGTGGCTGTGCCATGGCGGGATGATGCGGCTGCCGCTCAGCGCGTCATCTTCTGCGTCTACCAAGAGACGGAAGAGCTGCGCCTTCGAGCCAAAGTAGACGAGTTTGAGATTGCTACCCGTGCCGCAGGCCATGACTGGGCCTTGTTCGACCTGACGGACTCGTTCCCCAACTGGATGGCGTCCCAGCGTTACGCCAAGAGTTACTTCCAAAAGCCCAACCTGCTGTCCACGCTGCTGCCCAAGTACCTCAGCCATATCGAAACCGAGTTCGAGGCCTTCCTGCAGCATAAGAACGTTAGCAAGGACTTTGTCGTGGCGCTCCAGGGCGTGGGATCTCTGTTCGGCTTCCTGAAGGTCAAAGAGGTCGTGGACAAGCTTGCCCCGAAGGTGAAGGGCCGCCTGCTGGTGTTCTTCCCTGGCAGCTACGAACACAACAACTACCGCTTGCTGGATGGGTACGACGGCTGGAACTACCTAGCCGTGCCGATCACCGCAGACAAAGAATTCTGATTAAGGGGAAGCTCATGCTCAATCGCGACATCTACCAAAAAGATCCGTCGACCCGTAAGTTAGTTAACGAGGGTGTAGCTAGCGTCAATGACGAAAAAACCAATGAAGCACTTTCCGTGCTGCGGTACGAATTGGACACCTTTGTTTGCGATGGGCAGTACGAGAAGGGCTTAGTCCACATCTTAGAAACCTATCTCAAGAACATCGAGCAGGCGCAACAGCCTGCCGTGTGGGTTAGCGGCTTTTATGGCTCGGGAAAGTCGCACCTGGTGAAGATGTTGCGCGCGCTTTGGATGGACAGCCAGTTCGACGACGGCGCCACTGCGCGCGGTCTTGCGACGCTGCCGCAAAGCGTGAACGATCAGCTCAAGGAACTAAGTACCCAAGCCAAACGACATGGTGGTCTTCACGCAGCATCAGGCACGCTTGGTTCGAAATCGCGTGACAAGTCAGCCCGAATGGCGCTGCTCGGCATTCTCTTCAATTCGGTCGGACTGCCAGAGCAGTACCCAGTGGCACGATTCGTCATGTGGCTCAAACACGAGAACATCTACGACACGGTGCGTGGCTATGTCGAGCAGGGAGGGCATGACTGGGAAGAAGAGTTGGATAATTTCTATGTGGCGGAGGGCCTGCACGCGGCTCTGGTCAAAGCCAAGCCTAACCTCTTCACGTCGGCGGCTTCCTGCGTCGAGACCCTGAACAACCTGTATCCCTATGTGCAGGATGTATCCAGCAGCGACATGCTCAAGGCCATCAAGCAGGCCCTCACCCGCGACGGCAAGTTCCCGCTCACCCTAGTGGTGTTGGACGAGGTGCAGCAGTACATCGACGAAAGCAGCCAGCGCTCTATCGACGTGCAGGAAGTGGTCGAGGCCTGCTCCAAAAACATCGGCGCCAAGCTGCTGTTCATCGGTACCGGCCAGACCGCCGTCACTGGCACATCCAACCTGAAAAAGCTCGAAGGCCGATTCACGGTACGCGTCGAATTGTCGGATGCCGACGTGGATGCGGTGATTCGCCAAGTGATCCTGGCCAAGAAACCCGAGGCCAAGGCTCCGCTGGAAAAGGTGATGCAAACCAACTTGGGCGAGATTTCGCGCCACTTGACTGGCACCACCATCGGTCATCACCCGGACGACATCCAGTTTTTCCCGCAGGATTACCCCATTCTCCCGGTGCGTCGCCGTTTTTGGGAGAATGCCCTGCGCGTGCTCGACCAGACCGGCACCGACAGCCAGTTGCGCAACCAGCTCTCGATGATCCACAAGGTCATCCAGACCAATGTGGACGCACCAGTCGGCAGCGTGGTACCAGCGGACTACCTCTACTTCGATGCGGCCGACAAGCTGCAGCAGTCCCGCATCCTGCCGCGCAAGGTCCATGAGAAGACCATGGTCTGGGCCAAAGGCACCGACGACCAGCGCCTGATGGGCCGCGCCTGTGGCCTGGTGTTCCTAATCAACAAGCTGGCTAGCAGCAACAACGAAATCGGCATTCGCGCCACTGTCGATACCCTGGCCGATCTGATGGTAGAGGACCTCACCCAAGGCTCTAGCGCGTTGCGCAGCAAGCTCCCGAGCCTGCTCGACAAGTGCGAGCTGTTGATGAAGGTTGGCGACGAGTACCGCATCCAGACCGAGGAAAGTTCCGCTTGGAACGACGAATTCCTCAGCCAATGTAACAGCCTGGCCAACGAGGCCCACCGGGTAGACGCCGAGCGTGACGACCGCATCCGCCGCCGCTTCGGCGAGATGGTGCGCAAGCTGTCGCTCACCCAGGGCTCGTCCAAGGTCTCGCGCGATATCTTCCCGGTGTTCGATGCGCAGTTGCCAGGTGATGCCAATGAGAAGGTTTGCGTTTGGGTCCGCGACGGCTGGAGTATCGATGAAAACTCGGTGCGCGCCGATGCACGACAGGCGGGCAACCATTCGCCGACTGTGTTCGTGTTCATCCCCAAGCGCTCGGCCGACGACCTGCGCCATTACCTGATCGACTTCAAAGCTGCCAGCGCCACGTTGGACAAGCGTGGAGTGCCCAACACCGCCGAGGGCACCGAGGCCCGATCGGCCATGGAGACCACCAAGCAGACAGCTGAAGGCAAGATCCGCGAGTTACTGCAAGAGGCCTTATCTGGCGCGCGTGTCTTCCAAGGCGGCGGCAACGAAATTCTGGGCACCGACCTGCAGGACATGACGCTGGAAGCGGCGACCAACGCGCTGCAGCGGCTGTACCCGCAATTCCACATCGCTGACCATGCTGGCTGGTCGAAGGTCTACGAGAAGGCGCAAAAAGGCGCACCGGATGCTCTCAAGAGCGTGGGCGACGATGGCGAACCCGCTAAGAACCCCGTCTGCAAAGCCATCCTAGCCTTCATCGCCGGCGGCAAGAAAGGGATCGACATCCGCAAGAACTTCGAAGGCGGCGACTACGGCTGGCCGGGCGATGCGGTGGACGGCGGCTTGCAGGTGCTGTTGGTGGCCGGGCTGATCCGTGCCCAGGACGAAAAAGGCCAAACCATCGACCCGAAGGACCTGGAACGCAAGGTCATCGGCAAGACCATGTTCAAGGTCGAGTCCGCCACCGTTTCGGCGGCGCAGCGCATCCAGATCCGCAAGGTGCTGCAGAAGGTAGGCCTCACCGCCAAGCAAGGCGAAGAGCTGGCCTATGTGCCGCAATTTCTGGTTAGCGCGCAAGAGCTGGCCAACCGTGCTGGGGGAGATGCCCCACGCCCCGCACGCCCGGCCACCGCTGGGCTGGAAGAGATCCGCCTCACCGCAGGCAACGAGCAGCTGCTGGCGCTGTACAACCAGCGTGACGAGCTAAGTGCCGCAATTGACACCTGGAACGATCTGGCCGAGCGCATCGACAAGCGTCTGCCCACCTGGAGCACCCTCAAGCGCCTGCTGGCCCAGGCCAGTGGGCTGCCTGATGCCGAAATCTTAGTGGTGCAGATCACGCACCTGGAGCAGCACCGTCTGTTGCTGGACGAGCCCGATCCGATCACGCCGCTGGTGAGCAGTCTCACGCAGCTGCTGCGTGAAGAGCTGAACCACTTGCACACCGACTACCAACTCCGCCACCAAAAGGGCATGGCGCGCTTAGAGGCCGACACCAACTGGCAGCAACTGGAGCCCGAGCAGCGCAATAGCCTGCTTGCCACTCAAAAGTTGACGCTGTCTGACGCGCCGAAAGTACAGGTGGGGAACACCGAAGAAGTGCTAGCCACCGTTGATCGTCTGTCGCTGTCTTCCTTCACCGACCGTGTGGCCGCCATCGACTCCCGCTTCGACGCAGTGTTGGTTGCCGCAGCCGAGCTGATGGAGCCCAAGGCGCAGTTTGTCAAGCTGCCCAGCCGCACCATCAAGACTGACAAAGACATCGAAGCCTGGCTTGCAGATGCCAAGCTAGCCATTGCACAGGCGCTGAAACAGGGCCCGGTCATCCTCCACTAAGGTCAGAACAACAATGCAATCACTCGACAAAGACCTGCGCGGCGCGCTGGAGAGAACCGTCAAGGCGGCACGCACAATCGCCGAGACTGCGGCGAATGCTTCCGTGGACCAACTGGGCGTTGGCCAGGACAAGCCGGAAGCATTTTTGACCGATGCCGAAAAGGCGCTGCGTAACCGTCTGCGCACCCACGGCAAGCAGCTCGGTGACGCACGCGACTCCAATAGCACCAATCCAACTTACGGCAAGCAGGAGGTCGGACATCTAGTGCAGGAGGTGGCTTATGAACACTGGCACCGCATGCTGTTTGCGCGCTTTTTGGCCGATAACGACCTGTTGATGTACGACGGAGTGGCCGTCACCATCGAAGAGTGTGACGAACTAGCGCCCGGCGAAGGGGCCAAAAATGGCTGGGAACTTGCGGGCAAGCTGGCCGCGCGGATGCTACCTCAGATTTTTCGCCCTGACTCCCCAGCTTATCAGTTGAATCTGCCGCAGGAGCATCAGCATAAGTTGGAGCGTTTGGTTGCCAATCTGTCGAAAGACATTTTTTTGGCTGCTGATTCTCTTGGCTGGGTGTATCAATTTTGGCAGGCCGATAACAAAGACCAAATCAATAATTCTGGAGTGAAGATCGGCGCGGAGGAGCTACCGGCGGTCACGCAATTGTTCACCGAGGATTACATGGTGGACTTCCTGCTAGATAACACGCTTGGCGCATGGCACGCAGGCAAGGTACTCGTCGCGAATCCGAAGCTAGCCAATTCCGCGCAGAGTGAGGACGAACTCCGCCATGCCGTATCACTGCACGACCACACGTGGAGCTATCTCCGCTTCGTCAAAGGACAAGACGACAAGTGGACACCCGCTGCTGGCACGTTTGACGACTGGCCGAAGACGGCGAAAAACCTCAAGTGCCTTGATCCGTGCATGGGCAGCGGACATTTCGTGGTGGCAATGTTCGAGCGCCTTGTCGCGTTGCGGATGGCAGAGGAAAAGATAGACGAGAAAGCGGCGGTGGAAGCGGTTATTGAGGGCAACCTCTTTGGTTTGGAGCTTGATCCGCGCTGCACGCAGATCGGTGCGTTCAATCTAGCGCTAGCCGCATGGCGGCGCGTGGGCTACTGCAAATTGCCGCCAATGAATCTGGCCTGCTCCGGTCTCGCGCCAAACACGCGCGAAGCTGACTGGCTCGTTGTCGCCGGCGACAACGAGCGACTACAAGCCGGAATGGAAGGGCTTTACCGATCATTCGAGAGCGCACCGGTACTTGGCAGCCTTATCAACCCACTACAAGGCGCCGGCGACCTGTATGTTGCCGACTACCATGAACTTCAGCCGCTGCTGGACAAGGCGTTGGCGCAGGAAGCTGAGGACGATACTGCGCACGAAATGGCCGTGACCGCGCGCGGCCTGGCCAAGGCGGCTGAGATTCTCGCTGACCAGTTCACGCTCGTTGCTACCAACGTGCCATACCTAAAGGCGGAAAACCAAGGGCCAGTGCTGAAGGAGTTCATCGAACTAAATTTCAACGACGCGAAAGCAGACCTCGCCACTGCCTTCGTTAGACGCTGGTATTCCACTAAAGGGCAGGTTAAGAGTCTTGCGGTTGTGCTACCCCAGAACTGGCTCTCACAACCGAGATACACGAAGTTCCGTGACGCAATAATTGAAGCGGAAGGAGTCACCTGTATCGCGCGACTCGGCCCGAGAGCCTTTCGATCGATAACAGGTGAAGTCGTAAATGTACTTCTTGGAGTATTTGCTCCACTTGCAGCCGGCTCACATGCGTGGGGTCTCGACACAGCATCCGAGAAGACTCCCGATGCAAAAAGAGAAAAACTGCTAGGCGGAAGTTGGGCGGAGCTTCATCTCAGGAGCTCGCTCGGTGGCGCGCGCGATAATCGCGTTACGTTTTCTATGTCCGATGGTAAGGATTCACTCGCTTCAATGGGCCTGACTTTCAAAGGCATTACTTCCAACGACGATCCGAGCTTTCTGCGCTGTTTTTGGGAGCTGGAACGTTGTTCCGCGAGTTGGGAGTTTCACCTGACCGCTGTTGGGGGGGCAGCTTTGTACGGCGGTCGCACTAATCTCATTTTGTTCGAGAAAGGCGATGGGCGGATGCGGGCGCTGTCAGCAAGCCAATCTCAGGACCGAAAAAGAGACCTACAAGGAAATCAGGCGTGGGGAAAGCGAGGCGTCGCCATCTCGTTAATGGGCAGCTTTCCCGTAACTCCGTACCATGGCGAAAAGTTTGACACTAACGTTGCAGTTTTCATCCCCCATGATGCCGTTTGCACTTCAGCACTTTTTACATACTTCGCTGACCCGCAATTTTCCACTGATTTGCGCAGCGTTGATGGAGCACTGAAGCTAACCAATTCTTCAATTAAGGCGGTGTCCTTCGATTTGGAGCGCTGGAAAAAAGTGGCGGCGGAGAGGTACCCGCGCGGGTTGCCAAAGCCGTTTTCGAGCGATCCGACGCAGTGGTTGTTCGACGGTCACCCAGTCGGCGCAGACCAGCCGTTGCAGGTGGCTGTGGCCCGGTTGCTTGGCTACCAGTGGCCGCGCCAGACCGGCTCAAGTTTTCCCGATTGCCCGGCGCTCGCTCCGGATGGTCTCGAACAACTGGCAGATAGCGACGGCATTGTGTGTATCCCAGCCGTAGGTCAAGAATCATCTGCTGCTGACCGCTTGATGAATCTTCTCGCCGCAGCCTATGGCAGTGATTGGAGCAACGACGTGCTGAGTCGTCTGCTGGCAGACGTTGGCTACGTCAGCAAGGGATTAGAAACTTGGCTTCGCGAAGGTTTCTTCACGCAGCACGTCAATCTGTTCCACAAACGTCCATTCATCTGGCACATATGGGATGGCCTGCGCGACGGATTCGCCGCGGTGGTGAACTATCACAAGCTAGATTACAAGACACTGGAGGCATTGATCTACACCTACCTGGGGGACTGGATCAACCGCCAGAAACGCGATGCAGACAACGGCGTGGATGGCGCCCAGGAAAAGCTGGCCGCCGCTGAGGGGCTGAAGAAGCGCCTGGAGCTGATTCTGGCGGGCGAAGCCCCCTACGACATCTTCGTGCGCTGGAAGCCGATTGAAGAACAGCCTATTGGCTGGAACCCCGATCTGAACGATGGCGTGCGCCTGAATATCCGGCCCTTCCTCTCGGTGCCTGATGTGGGCAAAAAAGGCGCTGGGGTGTTGCGCGACAAGCCGAAGAGCCTGCATTGGGAAAAGGACCGTGGTAGCGATGTGCCGTCGGCGCCTTGGTACAAGCTCGGGTTGCAGTACGACGGCAAGGTGGGTGATCGCATCAATGATCATCATCTGAGTCTGGAAGAAAAACAAAAAGCAAGGAATGGAAAATGAGCAAGAAGATCAGCGGCGCCGAATATCCACTGGCGAAAATATTCAGTTCGGATTTCGATTACGTCATTCCGTCCTATCAGCGACCCTATGCCTGGACCGTTGATCAAGCTTCCGAGCTATTTGACGATCTTCATGATTTCTTCCTGCGGGAACCGGAGGACACTTATTTTCTGGGCAGCATCGTATTGATCAAGGACGAAGGCAAACCCCTCTCCGAAGTGATCGACGGGCAACAGCGTTTAACTACGCTCACCATTTTGCTGTCGGCGCTGACGGCACAATTTGCTGGCGAGCTACGCGCTGATTTTGAAAACTACATCCGCGAGCCCGGTCGTGCATCTCAAGGCTTGAAGCCAAAGCCACGGCTAGCGCTACGCGAGCGTGATCTATCCTTCTTTGCCGACCATGTTCAGGCGCTGCAGCTCGATAAGTTGCTGAGCCACGATCCGGCGCAGCTCAATAACGAATCGCAACGGAATATTCAAGGCAACGCGCGATTACTGCTGGATAGACTCAAAAAGGCTTTCGGCGCTGATGCCGACAAACTCTGCGAGTTCGGTGCCTTCCTGGTGCAGCGTTGTTTCTTGGTCGCCGTTTCCACCCCAAGCCAGCAATCTGCTTTCCGGGTCTTTTCGGTGCTGAATAGCCGGGGGCTGGACTTGCTGCCGACCGACATCATCAAGTCGAACGTGATTGGACGCATCACTCAATCCAAGCAAGACGAGTTCACCGATAAGTGGGAAGAGTTGGAGGTGCAAACCGGGCGCAACGGTTTCGCCGAGCTGTTTGGTCACATTCGGATGATCTACGCCAGGGTCAAGGCAAGGCGTGCCCTGCTGGATGAGTTCAAGGAGCATGTCCTTGCCGCTGTCGACTCACCGGAGGACCTAGTCTCCAAGGTGATCGAGCCTTATGCCGAGGCCTATCTCGTCGCCAAGAATGGTCAATACGTATCCACTGCGAACGCGTCGGACATCAATGGTCTGCTGAAATGGCTCAACCGGATCGATAACTCGGACTGGCTACCCCCGGCGATCCTGTTCCTGGCACAGAAGAAGAACGAGCCGGAGTACGTGCTGTGGTTCTTCACGAAGCTGGAGCGGCTGGGGGCGTTCATGCACATCTGCGGCAAGAACGTGAATGAACGTATTGAGCGCTATGCGATTGTCGTTGCCGGGTTGCAGAAGGCGCACTCTTTGCAGTCACCTGTAGAAGCCGTGGAGCTCACGGATAACGAAAAGGCGGAGATGTCTGCCGTACTCGACGGCAAGATCTACTGGCTGACTGCCCGCCGACGCAACTATCTCATTTTGCGGCTGGACTCGTTCTTATCCGATGGCGCAGCAACCTATGATCCGAGCGTTTTGACAATCGAGCATGTGCTGCCGCAGACCGTCGATGCCAAAAGCGAATGGGCGCAGACTTGGCCTGATCCGCAGGTTCGTGATGAATGGGTACATCGCATCGCCAACCTCGTGCCGCTGACCCAAAAGCGGAATTCCCAAGCCCAGAACTATGACTTCGACAAGAAGAAGTCCGCCTACTTCGGTGGGAAGCAAGGTGTATCTTCCTATGTGTTGACGACCCAAGTGTTGAACACGCCGGAATGGACCGAGAGCGTTGCGAAGAGCCGTCAGGAGGACTTGCTTTGTGTGTTGGCCGACAAGTGGGATCTGAAGAATTCATGAAAGTCATTGATTACCTGACTAAGGCAATTCGCGACTCGTCGGTATTCAACCCCGAGGTCCAGGTCGCACCGTCGTGCATCCTGTGGCCGGACAAGGACCGTCAGTGGGAGGCGGTGATTCCGCGGTTGCAGAGTGAGCTGGGGGAGCTGCTGGTGCTGGGCGACTTCCTGCCCGAGAACCGCGTCGGCCCAGCCATATGGCTGCGCTGCGTGATCGCCGACAAAGCGCCGGATGTCACCCTGCCTGCCGACCGGGTGCCTGTATTCTATCTGCCCGGAGTGAGCCGCCAGGACTTGCGGGCGATCGAAGACTGCCCTGACCTGCTGAAGCCCTTGGCTGAGTTGCAGTACCGCGGTGTGATCTGGTCGCAGGCCAACGCCAAGGACTGGACCATCATGGCCTTCCTGAAGTCGGACCAAGGTGGCATGGGTCTGGATGTGGCCCAGGACAACGAAGCCAAAAACGCCTTACAACTGGCGCTCTACCTCCTGCTGGATGAGGAGCTTGAGCTGCTGAAGGGCAAGCGGCTGGACAAGGACTACTTCAATACCCTGCTGACCGGCGGCGACCCAGTGCGTGGCCTGCTGCAGTGGTTGGACCAGGGTGACGCGTTTCAAACCACGCGCGGTGCGAATGAGTGGAAGGCCTTCGTTGAGGTCTGCAAATCACAGCTGGCGTTCAATCCTCAGGGCGATGGCGTTCTGGCGGGTGCCAGCAAGCTCGCGATGCGCGAGGGGCCTTGGCTTTCGGTGTGGGAGCGGTACAGTGAAGCACCCAAGCGCTACTCCAACATCCCGAGTCGAATCCGCCAGTGCAAGCCGCCCGATCTGGGTATCTTCGACATCCCAGCAGAGAAGCTGAGTGGTTGGCCGCAATGGAACGAGGAGCAGGAGAAGTCGCTACATCATGATCTGCTGGCCTTGAACCACCTGCCTGCGCATGAGGCGAGGAAGCGGCTTCTGGAGCTTGAGAAGGCCCATGCGCCTCGCCGTGACCTGGTTTGGGCCGAGTTGGGTGAATCGCCTCTGGCGTTGGCCACCAAGCACTTGGCTGTGGTGGCGGATGTGACCAAGACTGCTCTGGCTGCCGGCTCGGTTGCAGATTTGCAGGCGGGGTACGCCAACCAGGGCTGGCGAGCCGATGATGCGGTGCTGTTGGCACTGGCTTGCGTTGACAAGGCGCCTGACGTTGACGCGGTGACGACAGCGACGCGGGTGATCTATCTGCCCTGGCTGGAGGAGTCTGCGCGCTACCTGCAAAAGCTGGTGGATGGTGCGATCTACCCAGGTGGACGCATCGCCGAAGCTCCTGCCTTCTACAAGGTCGGCGGGCAATGCGTGCTGTTTGTGGATGGCCTGCGCTTTGATACGGCTCGGCGGCTATCGGCAGCTTTGGAGGCGCGAGGCTACCAGTTAGCTGAGACGATCAACTGGACGGCTCTACCCAGCGTAACGGCTACGGGAAAGGCTGCCGTCTCCCCAGTCAGAAGCAAGATCAGCGGCACCGATGACTGCGATGACTTTGAACCTTGTGTCGCCGCCACGGGCCAGTCGCTCAAGGGGGGCTATCACCTGAAGAAGCTGCTGAACGACAACCACTGGAGGGTGCTGGACCGTACCGAGAACGGCGACGGCCTAGGCAACGCGTGGTGCGAATTTGGTGACATCGACAGCGAGGGACATGCGCGTGGCTGGAAGCTGGCCAAGCACATCGACCCGCTTCTCGCAGAGATTGCAGAACGCATCGCCGCCTTGTTGGCTGCAGGTTGGAACAGCGTTAGGGTGGTGACCGACCACGGCTGGCTGCTTATGCCGGGCAAGTTACCCACGATTCAGATGTCCAAGGACCTCACCGACAACAAATGGGGGCGCTGCGCCTCGATCAAGCCAGGCGCTTCCACCAGTGAGCGTTTGTATCCTTGGTTCTGGAACCCACATCAGCAGTTCGCTCTGGCCGACGGCGTGGGGTGCTACGGCAAATCGGTGGACTACAACCATGGCGGGCTGAGTCTTCAGGAATGCCTCACCTTGGATCTTGTGGTGACCCTGGCTGGGGGCGCATCAGGCAAGCAGGTAGCCGAGGTGACCGACATCGCGTGGAAAGGCTTGCGCTGCACGGTGGGCGTCGACGGCCAATACGCGAATCTGTCACTGGACTTACGGACGCAGGCAGGAGACCCAGGATCCAGCGTGATCGTGTGCGTGAAGCCGCTCAAGGACAACGGCACCGCATCGGTAGTTGTTGAGGACGAAGAACTGCAAGGCCGCGCGGTATTTCTGGTTCTGCTCAGCGCCTCGGGCGAGCTGGTGGCAGAGGCAATCACTGTGATCGGAGGGTGATGAATGATTGAATTGGATCAGATAGACAAAAAGGCCGCCTCGGTGTTGGACGGGTATCTGGTCCGGAAAGACTTGGTGCGTACCTTCAGTCGGCAATTTCCGGTACCCACCTACGTTGTCGAGTTCATGCTCGGGCGCTATTGCGCTAGCATCGATCAGGAGGAGATTGACGAGGGACTGGAGATTGTTCAGCGCCAGCTTAAGTCCCGCACGGTGCGTGCCGGCGAGGAAGAACTGTTCAAGGCCAAGGCACTTGAAACGGGCGAGGTGAAGATCATTGACCTCGTGACGGCGCGCGTGGATAACAAAGGCGAGTACGTGGCAAGCCTGCCGAGCCTGCGCCTGACGGATGTGCGTATCAGCAGCGAGCTGGTTAACCAACACCAACGCATGTTGACCGGGGGCTTCTATGCCGAGCTGGGAGTGACGTTCGATGTGGCCATCGCCCAGGAAGCAAAGGGGCGTCCATTTGGGATCACGTCGCTGCGGGAGATTCAGCTGTCCAAGCGCGACGTGTTGGAAATCCTGGCCAATGCTCGCCAGGCGTTCACCTCCGAAGAATGGAAGTGCTTTCTGCTCCGATCCATCGGCATTGAGTCCGGCAAGCTGAGCGACCGCCAGCGGAACGCTCTTCTCCTGCGCATGGTTCCGTTTGTGGAGCGCAACTACAACCTGGTAGAGCTCGGTCCGCGCGGCACAGGTAAGAGCCATCTGTTTCAGCAGGTTTCGCCCTATGCCCACCTCATTTCTGGCGGCAAGGCCACTGTGGCCAAGATGTTCGTGGAGAATACAGCCAAGGGGCGCCGGGGGTTGGTGTGCCAGTACGACGTAGTCTGCTTCGATGAGGTGTCCGGTATTTCCTTCGATCAGAAGGACGGCGTGAACATCATGAAGGGCTACATGGAGTCCGGCGAATTTAGCCGTGGCAAGGAGAGCATTCGTGCGGATGGCAGCATCGTCTTGGTCGGCAACTTCGATGTCGATGTGGAGCACCAGCAGCGCGTGGGGCATTTGTTTGGCCCTATGCCACCGGAAATGCGCGACGACACCGCCTTCATGGACCGCATCCACGCGTTTCTGCCTGGTTGGGACGTACCCAAGATCAACAAAGACTTGGTCACCAATCACTTCGGTCTGGTCAGCGACTTCCTGTCTGAGTGCTGGAGCCAGCTTCGTAACCAGAGCCGGGTGAGCGAGCTGCAGAACCGCGTCTTCTTTGGCGGCGCCCTATCTGGTCGCGACACGAATGCGATCAACAAAACAGTCAGCGGCTTGCTGAAGCTGATGTACCCCAGCGCAGATGTCCCGGTCCCCGACGACGATTTGGAGTGGGCCGTTCGCATCGCCATGGAGGTTCGGCGCCGGGTGAAGGAGCAGCAAAAGCGCGTGGGTGCTGCCGAATTCCGGAACACACATTTCAGCTACATCATGGGCGCTGACGGTGTCGAGAAGTTCGTCTCCACGCCAGAACTGCAGAGCGACAACAGTATTGGTGGCGACCCGCTGGAGCCTGGACAGGTGTGGACCATCAGCCCGGGTGGCGGCGAGGAAAACTCTGGCCTCTACCGCATCGAAGTCAACGATGGCCCTGGGTCTGGTGTGAAGGTGCTCAACAAACCCATTCCGCCGGCATTCCGCGAAAGCATTGGTTTCGCCGAGCAAAACCTTTATGCCAGGTCGCTGCAGCTGGTTGGTGACAAGGACCCCAGACAGCATGAGTTCACGGTGCAGCTTCGGGCGTTTGATGCGGTGAAGTCTGGCGCGAAGCTCGGTGTGGCTTCTTTGATTGCTCTGTGCACTTCTCTGTTGAAGCGAAGCGTACGTGGAGGCTTGATCATCGTTGGCGAGATCAATCTCGGGGGGTCGATTGAGCCCGTTCACAACGCGGTCACGATTGCTGAAATCGCCGTTGAGAAGGGCGCAACGTCGCTGTTAATACCCGTGGCATGTCGACGCCAATTGGTCGACCTGTCTGATGATATGGCGACCAAGATCGATATCCAGTTTTATTCGGATGCCAAGGATGCCTTGCTGAAAGCAATGGCTGACTGACCCCGAAGGAGCATCACAGTGGTGTCGGTCGTCATTCAAATGCACCGTATACAACTTGAAAAAAATAAGAAAGCATAAGCTAGAGTACATCCGCACCGATAACCACCCCTGGCATTCGCCAGGGTGTGGTCTATCGGGCGGAGTGATTCAGCCAGCCATTATGGGTTACAGGTAACCCCGTTCAGCCAACGATACACAGCCCTCAGCGCCCACTACCACATGATCCAGTGTTTGGGTGCCAATCATACTGAGAGCGTTCTTGAGGATTGTGGTCAGCGTGCGATCGGCGTGGCTGGGCTCCGGGTCGCCGGAGGGATGATTGTGGACCAGGATCACGGCTGCGGCGTTATGCTCCAGGGCGATCTTGACCACTTCCCGTGGGTACACACTGGCTCCATCTAGCGTGCCTCTGAACAGTTCTCTGAAACCAATCACACGGTGCTTGGCATCAAGCAGTAGCAAGGCAAAGACTTCATGCTCATGGTATTGGAGCAGTGTTTGTAGATGGCTGAATACTTGCTTAGGCTCAGTCAATGCCCGACCTTTAGACAGACGACTCATCGCCAGTTGTTGCGCCATCTGCAGGATATCAGCCTCGGTGACCGGGGACTCCATGACATAGGTACCGGTCGTTTCACCGGCTATCAGCTTGTGATATTTCATGCGGGTATTCCTGTACGAATGCGTGAGAACAGCGGGAGATTGAGCAACCCGATTACTGAACGCTGGGCTTGCCGTTGTTCCGCGTGGCTTGCGACTCCAGCTTTTGCGCGAGTGAGGGTTTGCCATGCGCTGCCAGTTGGGCTTGGGCCTCTATATGTCTGGGTTGATCTTCAATGGTTGGAAAGAACTCCTCGACGATGGTACGAGTGCCATCCTCGGTGTCTTCAAAGGCCCCATTGTTAAAGCCTCGCTGGGCCGCCTGATCCAAGGCGCTCTGGTCAAAGCCCGAGGCTTGTCGGGTTTCGTCCAGCTGCTTGGCTTCGAGCAAGGCGTCTTCTAGGCTCAGGCCGTTGCGAACCGTGATATCGACGTAGAAAATCGGTGTGCCGTGGCTCAGGCGAGTGGACTTACCACGCAGACGTAGGACAGGCCTGGCGATTGCCGGAGATGGCTTGTAGGTAGTGCAGACGCGCTGCCAGGGTACGAATGCTGTTGTAGCCCGTGGTGCGAAAAACAAAGCTACCCAGCGGATCGTCATCCCCGATGACAACATTCAGTCGTCCGTAGGGCTTGCAGGCTCCGCATTGCGCCAGCGAGCAGCCATCCGGTGAAGGGCAGGGCAACGACTGGATGCCGTCCTCGGTCAAACGCTTGCAGGTTTCACCATTGCCCACGCACAGCGGCCGGCCGGTGGTACGGTCGAACAGGCTGTAGTCAGCCCGAAAGTTGAGGTCCGGCTCGTTGAACAACAAACGGATCGGAATGCTGCGTAGCTTGCCGTCCTGGGCATTGCGCAGTTCCTCATTGAGCGGGTGCAGCAGCCAGCCGTCGCGGCTCTGTACCTGCGAAGTAATAGTGAACTGATCGTCTTTCTCTGGCAGACGTTTGCCGTTTTTCTCGACGACCTTGCCGATGGAAATACGCCCGAGTACAGGAGGGGTGATCGCTAAACCTTTGAGCATGGCGGTTATCCTTGATCTGGAAATAAAAAAGCCACCGGGACGTGATAGGTCCGGGTGGCTTATGTATGGTGGGTAGAGTCAGGCGATCAGAAAACGCCGACTGCCTTCGCGGAGCTTGCTGTAGCGGATCTGCAGATAGGGTTTGTCCTTGAGCATCTGCTCGACATCCAGCACGGTGCTGTCCTTGGACTTCTTCCAGCTGATGTAGCCCTCGGTAAACTCCGCGCGGGTGGCGATGCCCATGGCCTGCTGCAGGACTTGTTTGAGCTGCGCCTCTCGTGTCTCCTGTTGGTTAATGCTCTGGCGAACAGCCTTGAGTTCCCGGTAGGTAGTTGCCAGTTCCGGGTGCCGGCTGAAGTCCAGGGTCTTACCGTTGTCCTCGGGGTAGAGGCAGCGTAGTGCGGCTTCCGCTGAGTCCGTACCATCGGCCGGTGGCGGGGTATCACTGACCACGTAGTCCCAGAACAGCCGTTCCAGGTCTATAAGCCGAGCAATCATCGACTCGTCTCGTTCGATGCGGTGGATCTCCAAGTGTTGGCCACCCAGCAGTACCGCCACATCCGCCGCCTGCTTGCCGGTCACCGCCAACTGGTGCATGACCTGTAACTGCACATACTCAGGCACGCCTTCTTTCCAGAGGAGAGCGCCGTTAATGCCGGCTGTTTTGCATTCAAGGATTTGTACATCGTCTGCACCGATCACCTCTCGGTCGATGTTGGCCAGCATCCAGGGCAGTTTAGGATCCGGATTCTGCAGCACTGCATTGATACGTCGTACTCGGTTACCGCTGCGCTTGCTGTAATGCCAGGCGACGATGGGCTCCAGCACATTGCCCCAGTAGGCTGGACTCTCTTCATCATTTTGATCTAACTTTGGCAGCGAACTGTCACGGCCAGTTTTTTCCAGCCACAGTTCCAGCTGGGATTTGTAAGGATTGAGACCTACGGCAGCGGCGGCATCCGAGCTGCCGATGCCTTGTTTGCGCACGGCCAGCCAGTCTTCTCGGGGAAGTTGTTTGGTCCCCACCAGGCGCAAGGCGGGGCGGGGTTTACTGCAGGATTGTTGCAGCGTTTGCGTTTCCATGATGTTTTCCTATCCGGCATAAAAAACGCCCGGCCAGCAGAAGCTGACCAGGCGCTTTAATCGTTGAGTAGGTGAGTGGGGCTAGGCGACGAGTTGCAGCGCTGCGTTCAGTGCGCGCTCTTTGAGGACGGCCCCGGCCCCAAACCACGCAGAGTCCATGCGGTACTCAGTACTCCTGGCGCGTCGCTCGTGATCGACATACTCCGTAACGGCGTTGAGCAGGCCCCACGCAGTTCCTTGAGCTGATTCAAGCGTCGCTCCACGACCTTGGCCTTCGTACAGGCCTTGGATTTTGCGCAGCGCTCGCTCATTCGGCAGCACTTCCGGCAGTTTGCTATGGGGGGCTACGTCACACAGCACATTCATGAAGAAGCCCATCGCCTCATGCCGCTGCACCTTGCGCTCCGCCAGTGCGCGCATGCGGTACATAAATTCATCCCATTGCGAGACGGCGATGCCGAGTTGCTTTTTCACCGCCTGTGGATCAAAGCGCGTGTTGTGCGGCACCTTGATTGCGCGTGTAGCGCCGTTCAGGGAGATGGTCAGGGTGTTATTGCAGACCACGCGCACCGTGGTCGGAGTGGCGGTGGTGGCTAGGGTGCCGTCGCAGGAGGTAGCCAGTAGAAGATAGCCATTCACCTGATCATTACCCTTCAGCGCGGTTGTCTGCCCCGTCCTGGCTAGAACCCAGAATTTGCGACCACCTTTGAGTATCCCAGCTGTTTCCAACTCGTAGCCGGAGACCTCAGTCAGATCTCGGTAGAACTCCAGCACCTCACGAGGCTGCACAACTTGGTAGCGGTTGGAAACTACCGACAAGGGGACTTGGTGTCGGAGCGATACAGCACCTTCTGTTCCGGAAAGGAGTGAATCGTGCCCAGGTTGCCGACCGTGTCGGCCTTGAAGTGAACAGGACTTTCCTGAATCTGCCAGTTCATGCCGGCTTCGCGCTGCCAGATTTCCAGTGGTTGCTTTTGCGTTAGGCGGTTACCCAGACCATGCCAAGGGGTAGCGCCAACGTATGCCATTTGTTCGACGAGATGAGCCATGGGAGTGATTCCTTTGGGTGCGTGCCGGCATAAATGCTGCGCATCACGCAGCACTGGCCGAAGAGTTTTTTAAGAGGATTAGGCTGGTAGGTTGAAGCGATGATTGCAGGCAAGGCAGAGGTTGTTGGCAAGCAGATGGCGATCTAGCGACTCACCCAGTTGGGCGCCGAGCGCACAGCCGCTGACACCGCCGGCCAGTCCGCCTAGGATGACACCTGACACTGAGCCGAGGGTGATGCCGATGGGCCCAGCGATAGCACCGATAAGCGCACCAGCCTGACCTCCTGCTAAAACTGCGCTGACACCTCGGGCTGCACCGCCTACGCTGTTGATGGCAGCCCCGATTTTCATGGCGTGATGGAAAGAGGCAATTTTGGGGGAATGACAGCGAGGGCACTGTAATGACATGGGACGAACCTTCTTGGTGTTGATGTCATTACGGTTATGTAGGACTAAGATTTTTTCGAATTGAATGGTTTTGCTGGCCAGTTCGGCGGCTCTTCCTTAATCCTAGAGAGCAGAAGGGTCTTGACCCTTTGGCTACTTCAAACATGATAATGCATCACTTAATTCAAGTGATCCTGACGCGAGTGGCCAAGGCCCCCACTGAACATGATCTTTTGAAGCACGTTTCTCGCTTATGAATTTGGGGTTTGAGGATATGGAGGTCGTGTACTGGGAGGGTGGCCTTCTGCGCCACGAAGTTGCTGCCATCGAGGCCATGGAGAAAACCTTCAAAGGCTCCGAACCGCCCAATGGGTCATCCACAGCGAAGGGGGGGATGGCTCAGCAGCTGAAAGCTCTTGCTGCCGGGGCGGGTGGGATGTGGCCCTGGCGTGGATATGCGGGTTTCCGTTTTGCGGACGCTCGAGGCGCAGAGGGTGAGTTTGACCTTGTTATTGTTACGCACAAGAACGTGCTTATCGTAGAGCTGAAGCACTGGCACGGGGAAATTACATACAACGGCGGGAAGTGGTACCAGAACGGCAGCGAACGCGGGCGCTCACCGGTCGCCGTAACTCAGAACAAGCTCTTCCTGCTGCAAAGGAAGCTCCAAGCTATCAAATCGAGTTTCCCAGGCAACCGCGTACCTAACATTCAGTTTTGCGTTGTCCTCACCGGCGATTGCACCTTTGCCGACTTGCCCGACAATGAGCTCAACCACGTTCTGACCCTTGGAGACTTCTTGGCGCTCGCGAACGAGGGTCAATACAACAAGCGGTTCCGGCCGCACCCGGCTCAGCAGGGACTGAATCAGCATTTCGACGTGTTCGATCGCTTGCTCAACAAAGGGAATACTAAGCCAAAAGAGCTGATCGTTGATGGTTTCAGAGCTCAGGAACTGATTTTCGAGCACCCTGCTAAGGTGTATGTCGAGCACCAGGCGAAGAACGACAACAACAAAGACGAGCGTGCGCTGCTGCGTCTTTGGGATTTCTCCAAGCTCGATGATCTGGATGCCAAAACGCCGGAGGGGCGTTTCAAAATCCTTTCACGTGAACGTGACGTGTTGGTCTATCTGAGTAACCGGGACTTGGACCTGGGTAGACGCTGCCTTCGGCCGATGAAAAATCCTTCAAAGGACTCTGTGACCCAGGAGTATTCCGAGCTTTGTGAGTTGCCCTCGGAGCACTATCGTCTAAATGAATTCATCCATCGCTATGTGGGGCAGTTCGATCAGTTTGGCCGAATACGGTTAGTAAAGGTCTTGGTCGCGCAGTTCTCGCTTATGCATGGGTTCAAAGTCGCTCACCGCGATCTCGGTGACCATAGCATTTGGTTTTCACCGGACAGCAGTATCTCGCTGTCAAATTTTATTGCCGCATATCACCAGCCAGCAGGAACGGTCGGCCCACGTCGTGACCAGTTGAGCATCGGCGCAATCTGCATGCCAGAGGACACCAATCCCGACGTTTATCGGGGAACACCGTTCCAACGGGATGTCTTCGCGCTTGGCCTCATGTGCTGGCATCTCATCACTGCGACCGCGCTTCCGCTCAAATTTGAGGACACGCACATTGAGAGCGCGCGCCGTGAGCTAAGTAGCGCGGACGATTGGTACGCTGCTGTACTTCTTCGGGCTATGGAGATTGATCCTAACGACCGTTACCCCGACGCTGGTGCGCTGCTCGATGCATTGAACCGGGACACGCCAAGAATTGATGGGGCATTCGAGTTTGATCACAGCCTTCTGGAGCGCTTCGGGTCGAGCGGATTCGTCCCCTATAAGGTTTTTCCGGTAGAAGATGAGCTTGTCGACTCCGAGGTCAAAGAGGTTTATCGGTCAGGTTCTCACGTAGTCAAAATATGGCCGACCCTTCACGCCAACTCAGTCTCTGGCGGTGAAGGTTCTATGCTGCTTGCATTCTTTGAGCGGCTCGAGTTGTTGCAAAAGAGCGGCTATGAATTCCTCCCTGAGATCGAAAATTTTGGGTACGGTAAGGGCGGGACGCCGTTTCTGATCCAGCGTCATGTCGAGGGATGCGACTGGAGTGGGTTGCATAAGCCTGAGCGCGATGTCGCCTTCATCGTGGCCCGGAAGCTAATGGCTGCGGTTGAATGTCTTCACGAGCAGCAGGTAAGCCACGGTGATATCCACCCTGAGAACGTGAAGGTATGCGTTACTGCCGGCGATCCGGCCTCCTGTACCGTATACCTGCTGGACATGCCTGACTTATGCGCCTCGGGCACCCAGCCGTTCAATCATCGCTACAGTCCACTCTTAGAGAACTGTACTGTCATTGAACGAGACAATTTTGCTGTCATGCGCATGACGGTCGAGCTGCTTGGGATGGACTGGGATGAGCCTAGCGATGCTGATATTCCCGAACTCAGAGCAGCAATCGATCAGGAGCGGCAAAGCGAGTCGGGATTCATCTCTCTCGAGCGATTTCGGGACGCTCTTGAAGAAGCGAACAATCCACCCAAGGCTCGGCCATCGATCGCAATCGATGTCGTAAGTCGAGATGAGGTCGAGGGGTTTACCATCTACCCCGATAACGGTCGGCTATACATCAAGATCACCTCGGATCGGCAGGATCCGAAGCTTCTGGTCGTAAGCTTCGATGGAATTGGTGGCGCATTCCGTGCCACCTACGATCCTGCCACAAGAGTGTTCATAAAAGCCTTTGGACCGAAGGTGCAGAACAGTGTTCGGCAGCGTGAGGCCCAGGATGCTGACTTCGAAGTCGACGTCAGCATCAAGGTTTCCGTCGGCCGATATTCCAATCTGGCCACACTAACTGGCTTCATGGAGCAACAGGCGGGTTTTGGCGACCTCGCAATCAGTATCCTCAACGACTCTCGCGCAGCTTTCCTCGCCCAAAATGAGGAAAAGCCATTTGGATCGATCGTCGAGGCTGTATTAGAGGAGGACGCCGATCTAACTTCCTCTGAACCATCCCGTAAGCCATACCCGGTAACCAAGGTATGGAAGGCGATTCTGGAGACCGAAACTGAGGCCTTACCAAGTGTCGAGGTTGCCGATGTGCCCAGGATGCACAAAGACGGGGTCGGGCTTCTGATTCCGTATTCGGCGGAGCGGGAGGTCCTAGAGTCATTCGATTCAGACGAAACAGTTTATCTATCGAGGCGGAGGGACGGTAAGACAATCGATTTGGGCGCAGTCAATATCCGTCTAAGCACCCAGTCGGAGATCTATTTGGCCCTATCGAAGCAGGCCAAAGGCATTCAAGTTGACGACCTGCTGTTCTTGCAATCGCGATCGACCCGAACCTCCTTTTCGCGCCGCAAGCGCGCGACTGAGCGCATGTTGCAACGCCTGTCAGTCGTCCCGAATCTTATCGACTATTTTGACGAGGAGTGCGATGCGAAACCCGAGCGATTTAATGAACCGCCGACAGAGCACCACTTCAGAATGTATGAGCGTCAGGCTCCTGACGGTACCACCGTCGGACTGAATGACGCACAGAAGGAAGCATTTGCGCGGCTCGTCAGCACTGGACCTCTTGGCTTACTGCAGGGGCCGCCCGGCACCGGTAAGACCGAATTCATCGCTGCGTTCAGCCATTACCTAATCAGTGAGGTTGGTGCCCGAAATATTCTACTTACCAGTCAATCGCACGAAGCGGTGAACACCGCGGCTGAGCGCATTCGCTCCCACTGTCGCAAACTCAATACTGACCTCGATGTGGTGCGGTTTAGCAATAGGGAACAGGTCGTTTCCGATGAGCTTCGGGATGTTTACTCTCGCTCCATCGTTAGCCAGCAGCGTGAGTCATTTCGCGCGGAGATAGCGCATCGGCTGAGTCTCATGGCCCCATCCCTTGGCGTGAGCGCTGCCTTTCTCGAGCGGTTGGTCACCGTCCAGCAGAAAGTTGGTGGACTTGTGAAAGGTCTTGCTCGACTAACTGCCGACTTGGAGTCGGAAGAAAGCCACGAAACGACCGGAAACGACAATGCGGTGACTTTGGACGAGATGCGCTCCGAGCTCCTAGAGTTGTTGCGTCATGACTTCGAGGTTGAGGTTGACGAGGAGGGCGCTCCCCTAATGTGGTTGGAGCAAGTCCAAAACAAGATAGCCAATGACTTCGGCATTCGTAGCCATGAACTGAAACGCTGTCTGGCGTTGATTACGCTCTCCGACGACATGCTTGAGCGCATGGGCAGCGAAAAGGCGAACTACGATGAGTTCTTGGTGAGAACTCGCACTTTGGTGTGCGGCACCTGTGTCGGTATTGGCTTGAACCACCTCAAGCTTGCTGACGGCAGATTTGACTGGGTAATTATCGACGAAGCAGCCCGTTCCTCGCCAACAGAACTAGCGATCGCCATGCAGGTTGGTCGGCGAGTACTCCTTGTAGGAGACCATCGACAATTACCGCCTTTCTATGAAGATGAGCACAAGAAAGCTATCGCCAGGTCATTGGAGCTCCACACGACCTCTGGGGAGTTCCAGCACATCATGCGCAGCGACTTCGAGAGGGCATTCGAGTCCCCTTACGGGCAGTTGGCCAGCGCCACGCTTAAAACCCAATATCGGATGCAGCCGGCAATCGGCAATATGGTCTCGGAGGTGTTCTACCAGGGGCTGCTGGAGACAGGTGAGCGGCTCATACCAGAACATTTCGAGCGAGCTCTTGGTTGTCTGGAGCAAGTGTGCGGTTGGTTGGACACTGGCACCTTTGGCAACAGGGCTTACCATCAATCGCCCAATGGCAGCATGAGCTTGATCAACCACGCCGAAGTAGACGCGATCATGCAGATGCTCAAGGAGATCGAACAGCAGACTGAGTTTTCCGATGGGCTCATTGATGAGATGAGTCGTACGCAAGAGCCTGCAATCGGCATCATTTGCATGTACGGCGATCAGAAGAAGTTAATGCGACGTAAGTTCGCGGAACAGAACTGGCCGGATGCATTTAAGCGATTGGTCAAAATCGACACGGTGGATAGCTACCAGGGAAAGGAAAATCGCATCGTGATAATTTCACTTACGCGCTCGTGCGCGGATCTGTCCCCTGGGTTCCTGCGCTCATCTAACCGGGTGAACGTAGCTCTATCCAGGGCGATGGATCGGCTAGTAGTGGTGGGGGATATGCGAATGTGGGCAGGGAGAAATGCGGAGTTGCCGCTAGGTAGGGTCTGTACGTTCATTCGAGAGCGCCAGCACGAAACCGGGTATGCAATCATACCGGCAAAAGGAGCTGCAAAATGACTACGAACGAGCTTGGTTTGTTTGAGGTTGATGTCAGCGTCCCGGTCCAGCAGTTCCGTATTGAGTACACCCTGGTTGAGCAGGGCGGGTTGCCTTTTGTTCCTGAGTACCTGTTACGACTGTTGAGGGTCTCAGCACTACCGCCTGCGGACATTGCCCGTTTTTTCGGTTTCACTCCGAAGGAGGTCAGTACCGCTCTCTTGCCGTACTTGCAGCAAGGCGAGCTGACCCTCACCGTTGATGGACGCGTGACGCTTACGGAAAAGGGGCTGAGACTGTTTGCTGGCGGTGGCGAGACCCCTATCGTCAAAGGGCGCAAGGAGTACCGGAAGCCACTTACATTCGATCTACTAGCCTACTCGTTCGTCGAGCATAAGAAGCATCGCTTAGAGACCCCGAGGTGCTCTGTAGTTCTGAGCGCAGATCCTTCTACGCGCGCAGAATCCGCAGCGGGTGCAGAGCGAGCGTTTCAGCACAATCTATTCAAAATCTATCGGTCCGGTGAGCTTTGTGGTCAGGTAGACGAAATGGAGGTGCCCGAGCTATACAAAGTCAGCCAAGTTCGGAAGGAGAGGGAGGGTTATATCCGGTTTGCCGAATCTTACTGCCTCGACTTGGAGACGATGAACTTTGGGTTCGCAGAGCATACCGGGCTGCCCGAGGAAGATCTTTACATCGCCCAGCGAAGCCTCCTATTGGCAGGACTTGTAGGGCGGCGGAATATCGAAACGATAGCTGCTTTTGCTGACAGAATAGGCGATCAGCATACGCTAGACATTCTCTCGACTGGCGTCCTCGATTTAAGCAAGGCGGCGCAAGCATCGATTGCGACTTTTAGAGCGGGTCAGGCCGAAATAGAACCGATCTACGGTGCTCTACAGATAACGCGCAACTGGGATCGAGCGGAGTACCTTTTATCCAAATATGCGAAACGACTCGCGAGCGAAGATGCCAATGAGCCTGTCACACTAACCTGGCTGTCCCCGGCCGCCCATGGTTTGTGGGGCAAGTCTTCGCGCCATAGTCAGGCGTTGAGCGCGTTTGTTGGTTCCGCAACATTCAAGGTCAGCGGGAAGGATAAGTCAGTCTTCAATCCGAGACTACTCATCCCGCTGGCCGATCAGCACGACGAGCAGGCGCGACGCCGGGCTTTTAATGAATGCAAAGAGGCTGAGTCGGTTCTACACAGCTTTATAGAATCCGATGCACTGTCAGCGCTTGAGATTGTGTGCCTTGTAGATTCGTTTGCGATTGTTGTCTACCACCTAATCCAGCCCGACCTGCACCCGGTGCCGGTTCCCTTTGGCTTTATCACTGAAGACAAAGGAATGGTGCGCCGGATTGAGGCAGCCATAGAGGATAAGCTCGCGGAATATACAGAGGGCAATGTGCCGCGGTATCTTGGGCCGATGACGAAAAGCTCGAATTCGCGGAAGCGTATGTAGCGACAACTTTAGGTTGGTAGATGAGGCTCGTTGAGCCATTACTCAAGAAGATGTACGCAACGATAAAATCCGATTTAGAGGAGTCCAACGACGAGGTGTCGGAGCAATGACGTTCTCTCTACCCGAGAACCTTTGGTTTGTCCGACACTGGGCTGCAGGTCAACGTATCGACACGACTTTTCTGTCTCTACTTTCTTTGATAGCTGCCACCGACAGGCTGCCAGTTGCCGCCTCTTGGATGTGCTCACTCCACCAGGCCATCATCGGGCGTCGGCGCTCGATGTAGTCGGCTCGGTTGTAGGCGCTGCGTACCTCATCTTTATCGACGTGGGCTAGCGCAACCTCGATTAACTCAGGATCCCAACCGTGTTCATTGAGGATGGTACTCGCCATTGAGCGCATGCCGTGGCTTACCAGGCGCCCCTCGAAACCCATACGTTTCAGTGCCATGTTGGCAGTCTGGCTGTTGCAATGGGTGCGAGGATCTCGGTCTGCAGGGAAAACGTACTCACGATTTTCACTGTAGGGCTTGATCGCTTCCAAGAGCGCCAAAGCTTGTTCAGTGAGCGGAATGATGTGTATCCGACGTTTCTTCATGCGCTCCGCAGGTATCGTCCAGATCTTCTTTTCGAAGTCGATATCAGCCCAGCGGGATGTGGCAGCCTCGGCTGGCCGGGTCATGGTGTGAAGTTGCCACTCAATTAGGCAGCGCGTAGTTCTTTTTATGCTGGCATTGGCAATTGCCACCATGAGCTCTTTCAGCTCATCGGGCGCAAGGGCCGCCATATTTTTCTTTTTGGGTTTTTTGAAGACGGAGCGGATTCCACTGAGCGGATTAGCGTGAATCAATCCCGAATTGACGCCATAGGTCATGATCTCATTGAGGCGTTGGGTTAGCCGTTTAACGGTTTCGAGGCTCCCCTTCGTCTCGAGGGGGCGAAGCAAATTTATGACTTTAGGGGCAGTGATAGCAGAGATTGGGGTGGTGGCCAGCTCAGGGAAAACATGCAGCGTGAGAGAGCGCCAAATATCCTCGGCGTACGCTGGCGTGACTGAATCCTTTTTGAGCTCGAACCACGCTGTCGAGATATTTTCGAAAGTGTGTTCCGTGGCTGCTTTTTTCGCGTGCCGCTCGGCGTCGCGTTTCTCTTTAGGGTCCAGCCCCTGGGCGACGAGCTCTCTCGCTTCCACGGTTCTCTTGCGTGCTTGAGCCAGGCTTACCTCAGGAAAGGTGCCCAATCCCATATTTATCCGCTTTTTCGTCACGGGTTGGATGTAGTTGAAATTCCATAGCTTTGAGCCATTGATTCTCACTCGCATCTGAAGGCCGTTGCCGTCGGTGAGTATGTAGTCCTTTTCCTTTGGCTTCGCGGCTTTGACTTTTACGTCCGAAAGGCGCGTGGCTTGGGCCCCCATGGTGTATTCCAGTGCTGTTTATGTATTCCAAAAAATAGCAGGTGAGGGCTTGGAATACCACTTGGAATACACGAAATCGTAGATGGTCACGGATGCTGGTGGACGCTCGTGGACTCTAAATCCCTGTATTCACTGGGTTTCAGGCACAAAAAAAGACGTCCGTGGACGTCTTTAGATGATGAAGTGGTGGAGCCGGGGGGATTTGAACCCCCGTCCGCCAGTACTCCGCTGTCGGTACTACATGCTTAGCCGTGTCTACTGATTTAATCCGCAGCCGCCCGACGGGCAGGGTGCTTTGGATGAGTTGGGTAAGTTTTAGTCGCTTTGCCCCCAACGTGCTACACGACGATCCTGTTCTGTATGACAATCATTTCGGGTTTACAGGCATCCCCTGATGATTGCTGGAGCCGAAGCTACCAGGAGAGCGGGCTCAGCTGCTTACGCAGCGAGAGCGTAACCCTCGTAGTTTTCGTCATTGGCAACTATAGAAAGTTGCAACAGTGGATTTACGAGTTCTGTTACCAACTCGGCATGCACCTAGAGTTTCGCTACCGGCGTCGAATCCTAATCGGCCCCACACTAGCTCTAGCTAACGCACCTTACGGCACGTGAAGCGAGTATACGCCATTGCGCGGGCGACGTCGACAACTGGTCCGGTCGCCCGCACCAGGGGTCACGATCCGCTGCCGCCGCTGCCTTTCTCGGTTTTTTCCAGGCGCTCCAGCACTTTGCTGGTGATGGCGATGCATTCTTTGGTGTCGCCCGAGGCCTGCGCGGCCTTGGCTTTGTCGACGTGCTCGGTCAGGGCTTTGTCCAGGCCTTCGGAGGTGGCGCCGGCGGTGGCCATGCTGTCATCGATCTTTTGCAGGTTGGTGGTGCAGAGGTCGTCGGCGGCAAACACCGGCGATGCCAACAAGGTGGCGGCCGCGAACAGGGCCGATAGCGCGGTACCTTTCATGGGTGTCTCCTTCTAAGGCCTCTGGAAGGTGGGCCTGTTAAGTGGACTGCGCAGATTTGGCGTGGGTTCAATCGGGATGCTGGCAGGGCGATATGATGCGGCTGTAGGGGGATTCTGAACTTGAAACTAAATGCTTCGTGGTGGATGGGTTTGGGAATTATCCTACTGGCGCTGCAGCGGTTTCTCTGTTGTCGATGATGGGCGTTGGGGCTAGTTTCCCTGGGTCGCTGAGGTTTGGCGACCGGGTGTGAGAGCCCGTTCCATTCAAGAGATTTACCGTCATGGTAGCTGTGCGCGGGCAGGCCTTGTGCCTGGCCGGTTTTCCTCCTTGTTTGGCCGGTCTCTCACCCCGCGTACAGCTGCCACCTATTCCTGTGAGAGGGAATGGGTGGGGCCTGATGCAATCAAACGAGAGAGAAATATGAAGAAGATTGTTCCAGATCCACCCAGCCAAACGTCGCCACGTCCGTTCTATACCATCGACAACAAGGTCCCTTCACCGGAGGCGTTGCTGTACGCCATTCAGCTGATGCGCGGGATTGAAGACACCTTGGACGAATACATTTGCGGCAATGCCGGTGAGCCGGGGATCGGCATGCTGGTGAATTCGGTGCATAACGTGCAGATGAGTAGGGCGTTGGCTGAGCTGGTGTTGGCGCGCGAGCCGTGATGTTAGTCAGTTGAGGCCAGTGGGGTCGCTGTGCGACCCATCGCAGGCAAGCCAGCTCCTACAGGGGGCTGTGCAGCTCTCAAGGCCAGTGTTAGTCCTGAGGTAGAAGTAGTTGAGTAGGGCGTTGGCTGAGCTGGTGTTGGGGCGCGAGCCATGATGTTAGTTAGTTGGGGTCAGTGGGGTCGCTGTGCGACCCATCGCAGGCAAGCCAGCTTGTGTCTTCAAGGCCAATTAAACTCAAAAGGGTGAGAGCAGTGGATGGCAGACTGATAGCCAGCGGTGCCTAAAGCACGAGTAGGAGCCTAGTCACCATCCACCTC